>JAAZIZ010000470.1 GCA_012800565.1 Lentisphaerota bacterium | reverse complement strand
GACCCGTCCGCCCCGTCCGACCCGTCCGCCCTGTCCGCCCTGTCCGACCTGTCCGACTTGTCCGACTTGTCCGACTTGTCCGACTTGTCCGACTTGTCCGACTTGTCCGACCCGTCCGACCCGTCCGACTTGTCCGACCTGTCCGACCTGTCCGACCCGGAAAGCCCCCCCAACTACTTCCCTGCATAACAACCGTCACGCCAACAACCTAACAGGGTTGCCATCTTACGGCTGTTTATCTTGCTCCGCCGTGGGCATTCGCCAGGAGGGCTTGCGCCGGAACGGCTTTTCGAAGGTGTTATTGATGCGTCCGGTCTGCTCCAGATGCATCATGCAGGCCCGGATACATCCGGCTGCGCCTTCCAAAGCCCGGGCATAGAAATACTGCGGGGGCAGTTTGTAATTCTGAGAACGCCCGACCGGCTCAGCGAATTTCTCCCGGTCCTCAGCGGTGACAACGAATGGATTGTGTTGCGGCGAAGCTCCGCAGAAGTAGCGGCTGCAGATGGTATAATCGATGTCGGCCCATTCGATCGGCACGCCGTCGATGACCACCCGGACAACTTTGTCGTTGTCCGTGGGGATGGCCTTGCCGCTGCAGGCCTTGGCGCAAAGCTTGCAACGGTCGCAGATGGTACCGGGCTTCACGATCGGGTCGTACTCGAATTCCGCATCCGTCAACAGCAGCGCAATGCGTTGCCGAGGACCGAATTCCTTGGTCAGGAACATCTTGCTCCAGCCTATCTCACCCAGTCCGGAAATCACCGCTCCGAGGCGCATATGTACTGAGAGGTTCGGGCTGGGCAATCCTTCCCGCAGAGGCCGGCTGTTTTCGGGCATGGGCACTTGCTCCTGCCCGTGCGGAAGCTGCCCGGTCATGTTGGTGGCTCCCCAGCCGAAGTGGTTGGGAATGGGCATGGTGTCATAGCCCTGGTCCTCAATCCATCTGCAGATTTCCCGCAGCACCATAGGCTGGCGGATGCAGTTGATGCTGGCATAGGCCACACCGGAGTAGCTGCTGAAGAACGTCCCCTCCTCAATGCCGCGGAACACCCCGCGCAGATGCCGGAAAGCCAGGCCGATAATGGATTTGCAGCCCGGGAGGATGTAGCGGACGTCGAACTGTTTGGGAGCACCTTCGTAGCGGCTGACCGGCCCGATGGCCACCGCATCCGCACCTGCTTCCAGGGCGCACTGTTTCAGCAATTTCGCGCTTAACATTGGCAGTCTCCAAACCGGGTTTTGAATTTATTCTTCAGTACGCCGCGCTCTTCCAGGTGCGCCATGCAGGCCATGTGGCAGCCGCGCCAGGCGCCAATCTGCCGCCCGCTCCAGACTATCGGTCCGAATTTGTAGTTGCGGGCTGCAGTATAAGGCTGCTGGTTGAAACCGGCCTTGTCCTCTTCGCTGACCATGAAAGGATTGCAGGCTTTCTCACCGCCGCCATGCAAGGCTACGCTGCATTTGGCGAAATCAAGCTTGTTCCAGCTGATCTCGCGGCCGGCAATCCGGACCGTGATTTTCTCGCTGCTGGAGATCGCGCAGCCCGGGCATTGCTGGATGCATTTGCCGCAGTGGTCACAGAGACCGCCGGGGAAGATCGGGTCAGGGTCCAGTTCGGCATCGGTGAGTACCACCGCGAACATCTGACGCGGGCCGTATTCCGGGGTCAGGAAGACGCCGCTGTCCCCGATCTCACCCAGACCGGCGCAGTATGCCGCCAGCCGCATCTGGAAATAGATATCCGGTGCGGGGCGGTCGTCTTTAACCGGACGGCTGAAGTCGCGGCTGTCTTTGCCGAAGAAAGCGGGATTGACATCGATGAAATCCTGCCCCATTTCATCCGGGTCGATGCCATCCAGGTTGCTCCAGGGGAAAGCATCCGGTATCGGTGCAGTCTCATATCCGGCATCTTCAAAGAGACTGCAGAATTTCCACAGTGTGACCGGCTGGAAAACCCATTTATTGGAGGCATATCCCATCATGCTCAGGCCGGCATAGAAAGTCCCGGACTGCACCCCGCGGTACAGCCCGCGGAATATCCGTATCCCCAGTACAATCACCGATTTGGCTTCCGGGAAGGCGCTCATTGGGTTGTAGCGGTCGGGCAGTTCGGCGAAGCGCTCCGGCGCGGCAATGCCTACCAGGTCTGCGCCGGCTTTCAGGGCGTGGGCTTTGACTTGCGTACTTGTCAGCATGGTCATTCCTTGGTCTTAGAAACATTACTGATAATACGAACCGGAAAAAACAACTCCAGAAAATAATTTAACCGGCAAAAACAGGAATGCAACCACAACTGCCTGATCAAAGCCGAAAAATTGTTCCTGGATTTGCGCCAGGATAAAAGCGGAATATATTCAGGACATTCGATGCCCGACATATTGGCATAATCCGGGGGCTGCGGCCGGGACACCGCGCAGGCGACGATGAATTTCCTGATACTTATTATAACCGCGGTGTCGTTGACGCTGCTGTTCCTGGCCGAAAGGCGCAGACACACCGGTCTGCGGAAAATGCTGTCTGCAGGATATACCGGCTTTGCTCCCGGAGGCAAGAGCTGTATCCGGGGCGTATGCCTGGCTTTGGG
>JAAZIZ010000469.1 GCA_012800565.1 Lentisphaerota bacterium | reverse complement strand
GTACAGGCGGCGCAGGCGTTGGCGGCGCAGGTGCGGGTGGCGCAGGCGCGGGTGGGGCAGGCTCAGGCACAGGCGGAGCGGGTGTGGGCGGTGCAGGCTCAGGCGGGCCAGGGGCAGGCGGCCCGGATGGCGGCGCAAGATTAACCTTTGAGGTGGCCAGCAGCTGTACTTTCAGCGGCTCCGGTTTGTCCTCCGGCTGCATTTCGCGGGCAAAAAGAAACATACCGATCAGCACCGTCAGATGCAAGGCAATGCTGATCAGGGCAGAGGAAAAATAACTGATCTTTCCGGTTTTATGTTGCTGAGAATCGTGCATCCGTACATCAATCCGCCATTTGACCATCCAGCTCCGCCCGGCAACGCCGAAGCGGTTTCGGCGGCAGCGGTAAATAATAGAGCAAAAAAGCAAAAAGCGACCGAAAGCCTTTCGGTCGCCACTTGCAACAACAGACCCGGCAGGCAAAGCCCGTACCCGGTTGAATAATTCCGCCGGAAAGGAGAGTTATTTCACCGGCGGCAGCGGCGGCACTGGTGCGCTGGACTTAGCAGGGGCTGAATGCCGCGGTTCCGCCCGCAATGACTCGCCTGCCGAATCCTCGTCGTCAATCATTTTGTCAATCTTGATGTCAATGCCCTGAATCTTGCCACTGATGCCAAATTTGCTTTCGGCATCAGCTAAAATACGCTCGCGCATCTTGTTTCGGATGGCGATAATATCCGTATCCGGAAAAACCAGCAGATGCATCTTTAAGGTCACACCGTCCGATTTTTTACGGATACTCAGGTTCTTCAGTTCTGTGCGCGGGAACTCCAGCACAATATGGCGCATGAAAGTCCGCAGGGTGCTGATGGAGAGCACAAACTGCCCCCCCTCTTCCTCCATCACCAGAGCTGAACAGCGCCGGCGCCGGGACAGCACCAGCCAGAATAGCAGGAAGAGCAGCAACAACACTGCTGCGCCAACGCTGAAACCAAGTAGGAAATTACCATCGTTGAAGATGGCCAGATATTGCTGACAGCAGCTGCGCAGTTTTTCCACAAGCATCTTTTTTCTCCCTGAATCAGATTAGCGGGACATAGGTTTTATTACTGCTGCGGGGCCACTTCAGCATCTGACTCCTCAGCCGGATCAGAAAATTCCAGCTCATCGAGCTCTTTGACAAAGACATTAACACGCTTGACCTTGATGCCGATCAAAGACTCAATCTTCTCCTTGACCACATTCTGGACTTCTTTGACCACATCAACAATCTTGTAGCCGAAGTTGACAATCATAATCAAATCGACCACAACCATATCGCCGTCAAAACCAATGGCGATGCTGCGCTCATAGTTGCGCTTGCTCAGCATGTCAGCCAAACCGTCAACCAGACGCGCCGGAGCCAGACGGGAAACACCCTCAACCCCCAGCGCATACTTGCGCACTACCGCAGCAATCGCGCTCTTGGAAACAATCACTTCACCAATCTGAGTAGTCTCCAGCAACGCCGAATCCTCAGGCAGGGACGGCTCAATTACACCAGTGGGCTTATCAGTATGTGCAGCAGTCATTACAGTACTCCTTTTTCTTGCTTTATGGCAAACCTATTTAATTATCCCCTGATTCCTCCTCCCAATCTGGGAAAAAAACAGAAAGAAAAACGTGAATTACCAATTATTTACACTATCATATATTTGCGCATTGTCAAATAAAACACCGCGATTTTCTTGAAAAGGGGGAAAAATATCTCGACTTCGACTTGCAAGTTAATAAAAGTGAATTATTGTTTGTGTATGTTTAATGACTTATTTTGTCTTGTTTTGTCATAAAAAAGAAAACCGACCATGTTGTTTAGGAGAGCGTGATGATTTTGACCTTAAAAGAACTGGCCGAGTATTTGCGGGTCAATGAGCGGACCATCCTGCGGATGTTGCACAATGGCAAGATTCAGGGTGCGAAGATTAGCGGGCAATGGCGTTTCAACAGCAGTCAGATAGACAAGGTATTCTTCCCCACTACCCCTATTGGCGAGGACGATGTACCGCTTTCGGTTCTGACCCGCCCGCTGATCGGAACCACGGTCAGCCGGATGATGGATACCGAACGGATTATCATGGACCTGCAGGGCCAGGACGGCAACAGTGTCATCGCCGAATTGACCAGCCACCGCATCTTTAACAACCTGGTTCTGGACGTGCACGATTTGCGCGAAAAATGCCTGGCCCGGGAGAATGTCCTGAGCACCGGTGTGGGCAACGGCGTCGCCATCCCCCATCCTCGCGACCCCGTACCGACCCTGCGCGTCCCGGCTTGCGTGATCTACGGCTACTCGAAGAACGGCATAGACTTCAATGCCTCTGACGGCCAGCCGGTGCATCATTTCTTCCTGCTCTGCAGCCAGAACATTGAGCTGCATCTGCACCTGATGGGTTGCATGGCACGCCTTCTCCGAGACGAGAATTTCATGCAGGGTCTGCCCAAAGCCGACACTCCTGAAGAGATCATCAAGCTGGTCATGGAACACGAGCGTTCGGAGTTCCTTATGCCGGACGCTGCCACCCTGAAAGAATACCAGGCCTGAAGCCGCACCGGGCAGTTATTGCCTTTCTGCCTGCATCCCTTGATTCACTCCAGGTCGTCTTACTATGCGCAAACATCACTTCTCTCTCATTCTGCTGTTGTGGGCTGGTTTTGCCGGGCTGGTTGCCTGGGCTGCTGAGCACGAGACCGTACCCCAGGCGGCCGAGTTGTTCAAGTTCGAACAGGAAGCGCAGAAAATCAATAACCGGAACTACGAGGCCATTCTTATTTCCCTGCAAAATCTCAGCCGGCAGCCGGCAGATGACGGCAAGGTGCGCAGTTGCCTGGAACTGGAACGGGATATCAAAAAGATGCTGGCGGACATCGACAGCGCCGCCCTGCGGCAGAGTTCTCTGAATGTGCTGATCGATCAATTGCTGGGCAAAAGCACCCTCCTGCCTCAGGATGTGTCTTTCCTGAATCACTTCCGGCAAAAGCTCAAGGATATGGGACAGGAGCAGATCACCATGCGCACCGTCCTGCAGAGAAAATCCCGGGAACTGGTCGC
>JAAZIZ010000468.1 GCA_012800565.1 Lentisphaerota bacterium | reverse complement strand
CGGACACAAATTCCGCCCCAGGATTATCGAACAGATACAAAGTCTCGGCTAAATCGCGCCCGCCAGTACAGTTGCAGTACTCCGGCAATACGATCAGGTCAGTGGAATGCTTTTCGAAACGGCGCAGGGCGGCGCTCTGCCAGGCCAAGGTCTCAACGGCCTGACCGGGCAAGGGATACGGTGGTTGCAGGATGCTGGCTATCATAGAAATTCTCCGTGGTAATAATGGTTGCGGCAATGCTGCTGCCGGTTACAATAAGCGCCCCGGGAGCTTTTGCAAGTCTGCACCGCGCCGGGCAGAAGCAATTTGACAAACCGACCCAGCGCGGTTTTTTCGTAATGCGTCAGCTGGGCATTTTTATGACCAACGCTTTGAAAGGCAAATGCCTGACGGGGCCGGCGGGAACTCTTCTCCCGCACTGAAAGCGGCAGCTTGCTGCCGCGCTCCATATGCCCTTACGCCATATTTATGTCGCTTTGCAGGATTGAGGCTGTAAGTAATGGCGACAGGAAACCTTTGCGCCATATTTATGCTGCCACTTGTGTCTGCAGAAGGCGCGTTTTGGAGTGCGGCGGCTTGCCGCCGCTTTGGCTGCGGCAGCTTGCTGCCGCAGGGTATGTTTCGCTCCTGACGTTGCCCTGTCGTGGGTATAATGTGAAAGTGCAGTGTGCGGGAGAGGTGCGGAAGCAAGCTCCCGCACAATCTTGAGATTTGCTGAACTCCAGGCCTTGAAAAAAGACAGTTGTGTACAGCCGGGGTGGTTACTGACGCATTACGTTTTTTTCGCCCGCACACACGGAAAAATTCCTCTGCCGACTTGCATTCCCGTATTTTCCGGTTTATATTCTGAAAATAGTAACAGAACTGATAAAAATGCACAACCCAATCCACATCACAATGGCCTGGTCTTGGTGGTGGCGATAGCCGCCTCAAGCCGTTTCGTTGTGGTTTGGTTACGGTAAAAGGCGGACGGGGGAAATTCCTGCCCGCTTTTTTTGTTACAACACTCGGTAAAACGTCTTGAGGCACTTATCCTCAAGGCGTTTTTTTTGTCTCTGGTCTCAATAAAAAGGAAAAGAACATGGATTTCAGTACTTATTTTCGTGATTATCCGAATGCAGAAGGGCGTTTTGGTGAGTTCGGAGGAGCGTATCTGCCGCCGGAATTGCAGACAGTCTTCGTAGAAATCGACCGCGCCTACCATCAGATTTGCCACTCTTCCCGTTTCATCAGCGAACTCAGACGCATTCGCAAGGAGTTCCAGGGCCGCCCCACGCCGATCTATTATTGCGAACGGCTTTCGCAATCGCTCAATACCGGCTGCCATATCTATCTCAAGCGGGAGGACCTCAACCACACCGGTGCGCATAAACTTAATCACTGCATGGGAGAAGGTTTGCTGGCCTCATTCATGGGCAAAAAGAAATTGATCGCTGAGACCGGTGCCGGACAGCACGGCGTGGCTCTGGCCACCGCCGCCGCCTATTTCGGCCTGAAATGCGATATCTATATGGGCACAGTCGATATCGCCAAGCAGGCCCCCAACGTCGCCCGGATGAAAATCCTGGGCGCACGGGTCATCCCGGTCACCAAGGGTCTGCAGACCCTCAAGGAAGCCGTCGATGCCGCTTTCGAGGCTTATCTGAATGAATACCAGGACGCCATCTATTGTATCGGCTCAGTAGTGGGACCGCATCCCTTCCCTCTGATGGTCCGCGATTTCCAGATGTGCGTCGGCATTGAGGCGCGTGAGCAGTTCCAGGCGATGACCGGCGAAATGCCCGATGCCATCTGCGCCTGCGTCGGCGGCGGCAGCAATTCCGCCGGGTTGTTCGCTCCGTTCCTCGGCGACCCCGTCGACATCTATGGCGTCGAACCGCTGGGACGCGGCAGCGGCCACGGCGAGCATGCCGCCAGCATGACTTACGGCAAAAAAGGTGTGCTGCACGGCTTCGAGAGCATGCTGCTGCAGGAGCAGGACGGCAGTGCCTCGCCGGTATATTCCGTGGCCAGCGGACTGGATTATCCCGCGGTGGGGCCGGAGCACGCTTTCTGGAACCAGATCGGACGGGTGAAGTATGTGACCTGCGATGACCGTGACGCCATTGATGCTTTCTTCAAGCTGTCGCGTCTGGAAGGCATCATCCCGGCTTTGGAAAGCGCTCATGCCATCGCTTACGCCCTCAAGTGGGGACGGGAGAACCAAGGCCGGACTATCCTGGCCAACTGCAGCGGCCGGGGCGACAAGGACATTGATTACGTAATGGAAAACTACGGCATTCCGGAAATCTGACAAGGGATTGAAAAATCGCCAATCGGCATTAATTTTGTTTTTCTGACCGGTTCCGCGGTTGCATGAGACTGGCGGTCCGGATGTCCCCTGGGCTGATATTACTGGAGAATGTATGCAGAAGTATCTGTCTTTGCTGACGCTGGTGCTGGTCTGGCCGCTGCTGGGCGCTGAATTTCTCGAAGTGGTGAAAGACGGTCGCTCGCCGTATGTGGTGGTGCTGGCACCTGACGCGCCCCAAGCGGTGCGCGCGGCTGCAGACGACCTGCGCGAATACATCCACAAAGCTACCGGCGCCCAGCTGCCACTGGTGGAAGCCGTCCAGGCGGCCGGGAAGCCGTCTTTCCGGCTCGGCTTCCTGCCAGTTGAGCAGCCGGAGGGCTTCGTGGTCAAGGTCGAGAATCAGGATATCCATATCTCCGGCAATGACACGCCCGGCGACCCCTACAATATCCACTGGGCCAACGGTGCCAGAGTAGGGACCTGGTACGGAGTCTGCGATTTTCTGGAAAAACAGCTCGGGGTGCGCTGGTTCATGCCCGGCCCACTGGGAGAGTATGTGCCGCAGTGCCCCGATCTGAGAGTCGCCGCAGGCCTGAATTACGCTGATGCACCGCGTTTTGAGATGCGCCGGATGGGCTATATCACCCATAAAAAGATGTCCAAGAGCGATGCCCGCCAATGCCAGCTTTGGCTGCGCCGCAACCGGGCTGGGAACGCGGACAGCTGGTGCGCCTGGCATGACTGGCTTTTCCATTTCAAGGGCGAGGATTATTTTCAGGAGCATCCTGAGTGGTTTGCCCTGATCGGCGGCCGCCGGTATGGCACGGATTCGCTGGGACATGGCTTGAAGATGTGCACTACCAACCCAGAGGCGCTGGACCAGTACGCCAAAAACCTGATCGAGTACCGCCGGACCTGGAAACGGCCTATCATGCTGACCCTCTCACCCAATGACGGCGGGAATTGCTGCGAGTGTGAGCGCTGTCAGGCTCTTGACAATGGTGTGCGCCCGGACGGCTCCCGGATTATGACCGACCGCATGATGACCTACGCCAACGAAGTGGCCAAACGAGTCCTGCAGGAACTGCCCGACCAGAAATTCGGCATGTATGCATACGGATTCTTTGCCGAGGTCGGCAATGTAAAGGTCCATCCCGCCATCACCATTGAGGAAGTCCTGAATGACAACGGCATTTCCTACTACCGCGAGGAGGTGCGCAAGAACCACCTCGCCAATCTGCAAGGCTGGCGCAAGAACCTTGACAAGCTGTATTTTTATGGTACTCCGGAAGGAATGGGCGGCCTGGCCCTGCCTTGCGCCCATTTCCGCAATATCTGCCTTCTCTACGACAACCTCTACGCCGCAGATGTGACCGGATTCGATATGAACAACGGCTCCTGCTTCGCCGCCTCAGCCCTGAACAATTACTTCTATCTGCGCTTCGCCTGGGCCGACCCGGGTGATCGCGAGCAATTCTACCGGCAGAGCCTGCAGCAATGTTACGGCGAAGCTGCCGCCCCGGTGGTCTTCGCCTGCTTCGAGGCACTCGAACAGCGCTATTCCCAGCTCGCTCACCGCAAGATGGATGAGGATCGCGGCCTGGGCTACGTCAAGCGCTACCCCGGGGTCATCACCGAGGTCTGCGCCGGCTTCGCAGAAGAATGGCTGCCGCAACTGCAGCCTCTCGCTGCCGCCGCCAGCGATTCCGGTCAGAAAGCCCGCCTGCAGCTCTTGCTGGACAACCTCGAATACAGCAAAACCACCTGTGAGCTGTACCGCCTGGCGATGCAGGTGGTCAGCAATCCCAAGCCCGAGGTCAAAATCGCCGCTCAAGCCGATGCACTCGCCCAGCTCCGGGAAAAGCAACTTGAAAAGATGACGCACCTGCCCTCGAATCTTGGTTCAGTCAGCCATACCGAGCAGAATTTCCGCCTGCCTTTCGACCGCAATGTCTTTACTTATATAATGTCCGCCGGTGCGCGCAAGAGCGCCAAGGCGCAAAGACGCCAGGGCCAGCCCGTGCTGGATGGGCGCCTGGATGACCCATTCTGGGCCGGTTTGCCAGTCCTGAGAGTGCAGTTTGACAAAAACCACGGCCGGGTCTATGCTGAGGGCGCAGATGCCAAAGTCGCGATCACCGCTGAGGCGCTGTATATCAGCGTGCGCTGTGAGGAACCCGCGCTGGATCAGATCAAGGATTCCGGAGTTGGCCCGGAGCAGGCGGTCTGGGATGAGAACTGTGTGGATATTTTTATCGATCCCGCCGGGGACGGCAAGCTGTATTATCAGCTGGTCTTCAATTCTCTCGGGACCTATCGCGCGTTTTCCTATGCGGATAAGAAGAACACCCCCTGGGAAGTCGAGCCCAAGGTTGTAACCGCCAGGGATGAAAACAGCTGGTGTGCTGAGGCATGCATCCCCTTGGCAGCGATCACCGCCGGCAAAACGGATATCCGCGGAGATATCTGGGGCTTCAATATCTGCCGCGCCCGCCGTACGGTACGGCCCAATGCCTACAGCTGCTGGAGCCCGACTTTCGGTGATTTCCACCGTCCCGAACGCTTCGGGCGCCTGATCATACAGTAACCCGTAATCACTGAGATAAGAATACTGCCAATACTGCTGCTGCCACCACACCCCCCCAGTAAAATTCAAAGAAAATATTCTGTGGATGACAAAAAACACAGTTGCGGCGAAAAGCCCCAACGGGGCGTGATATAAGCCTGAACTACATAGTGTCTGCTCAATAATATATAAATTATTGCAAATAAATTGACAAGACAAGATGATGTGCTATGTTATGTGCAGTGAGAAAGAGGTTTAGTCTCCATTTTCCTTGCACATAGGGTCGCAACCATGT
>JAAZIZ010000467.1 GCA_012800565.1 Lentisphaerota bacterium | reverse complement strand
TCCTTGCCGAAGATTCCTTCCGGGGTCTCGACATGGATGACAATACCATCTTCCTTGACATCAGTTTTGCCCAGGAAAGACAGGGCCTGCTCTTTGCTGCCGGCGCTGTACTTGAAGCAGCGGCTGAACTCACCGCTTTCATTAGTTACATCTTCGACGCCCAGGGAAGTGATCTGCAGATGGCTTTCCTTATTCATTTCGTCAACGTCAGGAAGCTCCAGCATTACTTCCGGCTCAGTGCTGACTTTGAAGTAAGTCGCATTCGGCAGCTCAGGCAAGACGGCTGTGGCTTCCCGCCAGCAGGCATAATTGAGCTTCTCGCCTCCTACAAAGCAGACCGCCATGCCTTGGTGCGGATAAACCCCGAAATGCAGCTCCCGCTTGCAATTCAGGTTCCCGTCTTTGTCGGTGAAAATATATGAGAGCTTGCTCAAGGCTGCACTGGCCTCGCTCAGATTGGGAAACATATATGCCACATACTTGAAGTGCTCAGGATCAGCATCCACACGGGCCCAGAACTCCTTCTGCACCCGACCCTTGCCTTCAAAAAATTTCGACACGTCGATTTCTTCACTGGCCTTGCGGCGCCAGATAACAATACCCACCACCGCTGCGACAATCAGCAATCCCAGCACACCAATCAGCAACGGAGAGATTCCTGCCGTTTCATCTGGCTGAAACTCCGTATTAATGTTCATCCTCTGCGCCTCCAGCTCGGCCTGTTTGCGGGCCGCTTCGGCCTCTTCCAGGGCACGCTGTTTAGCAGCCCTCTCCTCAGCCAGACGAGCTTCCTCCTCGGCTTTCTTCTGTAGTGCCAGCTGCCGGGCTTGCTCTTCAGCAGCCAGCCGCGCCAGTTCAGCCTGCTGGCGACGGTTGATCTCATCCGCAGGGCTGATATGCTGGCCAGCCGGCGACAGCCGGTCCGCCGCAGCCCGGATTTCCAGTTGCCCCAGCAGGATATCTTCCTGGTGCTTGATTTTCTGTGCGTACTCGAAATTCTTTTTTGCCAGGAGTCGGTTGAAGCTACTGCTGACTACCCTCTGATACAGATCATTTTCATTCAGCCATTCATCGTCGATGTAGGTAAAGCCCATGCGCTCATTCTGCTCACCGCACTTCTTTTTGACCTCGGCAAAGACCGCACCGCTGTTTTCCTCTCGCCAGGCCATCCTCTTGGCCTCAGTGCTGGTGCGCAGTTCCTGGATAAACTCCTCACGCCGCCGGAGCGTGCTGGGCTCATCAAATTTCAGTGCTTCGCGCTCGTTGTCGGTGATTCCCAGCATATCCCGGAGACGGATGGATTTATTGCCGACTCGTATCACGCCATTTCTGGCTTCGTACAATACCCCGCTGGTGACTCCGATAGAGAAAGGGTTCAATTTATGCACGATTTTGACTTGATCGCCACGTTTGTAAAGCGGGTACTCCTTCTCAGCCAATGCGGTCAGTCCCTCCTTGTTTGGCAGGGGGAAAGCTTCCACCGCGCGGCGCAGAAGCTCTTTCTCAGCCAAGTCCTCGAACATCAGCTCATCAATAGGCGGCCGAGTAGGGGCGGGAATGTCCAGCTTCCCGGAGAGCAACTTCCGGACTTCCTGCTGCAGGTCCTCCTCGCGTATCTGTCCCTTGGTAGCCTGAAAAACCTGCTCGCAGGCAGCCGAGATGGATTGTACCCGTGCTGCCGACTGCTCCCCGGGAGGAACCACAGCTGGCAGAAACAGCGGCAACAGCAGTGCAAACACTGCAATTCTGGTGGCACCAGACAAGAATTTATGCTCTGAAAACATCAGCGTACTCCTCAAAAATACAATTCAAGTCATTATCATATTGTATTCTGAAAATCAATCTTTACAAACAGTATCAAGGAAAATCATCTGAAAAAATGTTAAAAACAGCGCAGTTGCAGGGGCGGCATCTTTCCGGCGGCGGGTCAGCAGACCTGCCTGCACTGTTTACCAGCCCAGGCAAATCTGGGAAATGCAATGGTCCAGATATTCCTGCCCCTTTAGAATGACGATTTCGACCCGGAGGAAGAAGAAAGGCAGATGTCCAGTCGGCAGAACTGGCAGACGCACCGCGTCTTTCTCCGTGGTCAGCAGTAATTCCGCCCCGGCTTTCTGACCCTGGCGGCAGAAATCCGCCAGCTCATCCGGATGATAGCGATGGTGATCGACGTAGCGTTTGCGGTACACCACAGTGGCCCCCAAAGATTCCAGGTATTGCTCAAAACTGGTGGGTACCGCAATGGCGCTGATCGCGGCCACGCGTTTGCCGGCCAAAGCCGATAAATCCAGCCGCAGGGCGTGATCATTGACATCCTGCAAATAGCGCGGCTCGTGGTTGCACTCAATGATCTTGGCTTGGGGGTTGTGCGATTGCAGAAAACGCCGCAGATGGCGCAACCGATCACTGTTGTTCGACTTGGTCAAAAAAATAAAGTCAGCCCGGCGCAGATTCTTGATTGGTTCTCGCAGCATGCCGCAGGGCAGCATCTCGTGATTATGAAACGGGTTGGTGGAATCCACCACCAGGATATTGGTCCAGGGGCGCAGACGCAGATGCTGGAAGCCGTCATCCAGGATCATGATTTCTGCTCCCCGGCGGGTAGCAAATGTTCCGCCTTTATAGCGGTCTTTGTCCACCACCACCATCACTCCGGGGCAATCCCCTTCGGCCAGCAGATTCCGGGCCAGCATAAATGGCTCATCACCGGCCTCGCGGGAATCAAGCAGCACCTGATTGCCGTCAGAGACAAACCGCGGCGGCACAATCTCTGGATTGCCCGAGAACAGCGATTTCAGCCGGTGCCAGAGCGGCCGCGGTTTGCTTTTGTAGCCACGGCTCAAGATCGCGACTTTCTTGCCCCGGCGGGCCAGGCTGCGGGCAAGCATTTCCACCAGCGGGGTTTTGCCGGTGCCGCCGGTAGTCAAATTTCCTACACTGACCACAAAGCAGCCCAGAACGCGTTGGCGCAGTATGGAGGCATTGTACAGACTCAGCCGCAGCTGCACCAGGCCCCGGTAAATACGTGACAGCAGAAACAGAAAATAACGGAACAGGCGGTCAAAACCCTCCTTGCGCTGTCCGTTGATGATTTCCACCACGTACTGTTCAAGACGGTCGAGAATGTTACGGGCGTTGAACATTTATCGTTGTTGCCATTTCCATGGTCCAGGATTCACAGGTGAATTTCTCTTCATAAGGTGCCAGGAGCTCTGCCGGCTCAGATGCGGTCTCCTGCTCATCAGCCAGCGTTGGCCAGAGCTCAACGGCCAAGTCAGACAATGCTTCCTGTACCGCTGCCGCGCTCACTGCCGGGCAGACAGCATTGAGGTTGACTACTGGCGAACGGACCGATGCCAGACCGCGCCGGCCGGGAGCATCTGTCAACACCGGTTGCAGGAGTTCCTGCAGCCGGGCCAAATCGCTGTGCAACAGCAGGCAGCCGTGCAGCAGCATCGCCGGACCGGATAAAGCGAATGCCGAACCGGAGACTTTCCGTTCGCCCAGCCACAACGAATGCCGTTCGCAGACCCGCAATTCCGGCACGCCGAGTTCCTGCAGGCAGCGGCAGAGCAATTGCACTGCGTATCCCGGCTCGCAAGTCCCGCGCGGGAGGATAAAACAGTAGTTCAGGTTGCCCAGGTCGTGATACACCGTCCCCCCGCCGGAAATGCGCCGCAGCAGGCTGACACCCTGGCGGCGGCATTTTGGCACATCACATTCGAGATAGGGGTTCTGGTTCCGGCCCCACAGCACGGCTGCCTCATTGCGATAGAAAAGCAATGCCGGCTGCAGCGGGCGGCGCCGAAACAGGAATTCTTCCCAGGCGGCATTGCGGGCAGCCCGGCAGAATGGCGAAATGATGATGGGCATCTGCAGTTCCTACACCAGCAGCTGGCAGAGGGCACAGGCCCAGGCCGTAAACCAGGCCAGCAGGAGGCAGAAAACTGCGGCGCTGCCCATGTCCTTGGCCTGCTTGGCCAGCGGATGATATTCAGGCGAGACCAGGTCCACGACTGCTTCAATGGCCGTATTCAGCAATTCCACCGCCAGCACTGCCAGCCAGACCACATTCAGAAACAGTTTGAAGAGCAGGGACAGCGGCAAAAAACAGGACAACGGCAGCAGCAGCAGTCCGAGAACCAGCTCCTGCCGGAAGGCTGCTTCCTGCTTGGCCGCCTGGTACAACCCGGCCGCAGAATAGACCGTCGCCCGCAGAATCCGTTTCAGGCCTTTGCTACCGGAACCAGGCTTTCCAACTCCATCATTGTTTCCGGACATCGCCAGCCTCTTCTTTCTGAACCTACGCCGCAGGCAAGAGGCTCTGCCAGCCTGCCAGCAGCAAATCGGCCATTGCCTGCTCGAAGCTGACGCC
>JAAZIZ010000466.1 GCA_012800565.1 Lentisphaerota bacterium | reverse complement strand
GTGATCTCGGAGCTGTTCTTCCACCAGCCAGCGAAGTTGTCCTGGAAATCAGGATTGGAAATCAGATTTTTGCCACCGGCGAACAGCATTGCCGGCAGCAGCAGCAACATTATTTTGACCCGCATGTTTATTTTCCTGTCTCGGCTTGGCCGCAGTTTATGGCTGGAAGATTTTCTGCAGTTGCATAATGCGGCTGGCCAGCATCCAGCGGTAGACATCGAAGGTTTCTGGGTGCCAGAGGTTGTCGAATTTGTATTTAGGCTGTACGTAGATGCTGTTTTCGATCAAGTCAAGATCGGCTTGAGCTGCGGCAGCCTCAGCATTCAGACCATTGGCCTGGCATCGGCGAATGAGTTTTTCCAGGGTGTTTATATAGCGTCCGTCATCAATGCCTTCACGGTATGCCTCCCAGATGGTGACTGGAATCGGGGTGCCGTCATCGTCGGTGCGCACATCGAAATCCGAACTGCTGGAATCCAGATAGTTCCAGGGGTCTCCAGCAGTGCTTTGATAAATCCATGGCACCAGGCAGCGGAAACCAGACCTCCAGAAACCGAAGCCATAGGTCATCCGGGTGCCGTTCACCGGTGTATGGTCATTCTCGCCGGAGTTGTGGTTGGGATAGCACCAGAATTCCAGTCCCGGCCGGGCCGCCATCTCTTGCTGGATTTGCTCTCTGCTGATGGAGAATGGCTGGCAGCACCACACATCCACGTAAGGTTTCAGTGGCGCGTAGCCCTCATGGGCGGGATCGGCGGTGACGTAAGTGCGCACCCCGGGGACTTCTTTGATGGCTTTCATCACTGCGGTCATGAATTCAATCGAGTCTTTTGAGGTCGAGGGTTCATCCACCGGATAGTAGAGAAGCTCTGGCCACTGCCGGTTCCTGGCTTCAGTCTCAATGTCACGCACCATCTCAGTGATCTCAGCAAAAAATTCCGGCGGGGGCATTTTTATCAGGCGCAGATGCGATCCCATGCCGCTTTTCATGTATTGTCGATACAGTCCACCGACATTGAAAGAGCAGATTTGCGGTTTGTTGAAGCCGTATTCCCGCTGCAGATCGATAATTACCTGCAGGGTGTCGAAGTTCTGGCGCCAGAGTCCGTCTTTTTTGTTGCCCCAGAGCCCGGCGGTCAGAGCATTCATGCCGCTGGCCCGCAGATGTTCCAGCTCAGCATAAGTTTTGCGCCGCCACCATTCCCGGGAATAATCATCTGGCGCGGCGAGGACACTGGTAACCGGATGACGGTAGTATTGGCCGAAAACCAGTTCCTGGTCCTTCTGCAGCACAATGGGCAGCACCCGCAGGCAGAGCGGCACTTTGTATTCCTGATTGTCCAGGGTCAGAACTGCTTCCCCGCGGTAGAATCCCTCCGGTGTTCCGACTGCCACCTTGACGGTCAGCCAGAGGCGCAGATTGCGCCCTTTGCTGAGACTCTGGGGGCGCCAGGGCATCAGCACATCGGGAGCCTCATAGTAGGTGTTGAAGAGGCTGTAGTTTGGGCGTACGAACATATAGCGGACGTAGCGCAAGTCGATGTCATTGGCCGGCAGGGTCTGCCCCTGTTCGTTACGCAGAGGGCTGATGGCCAGGTCTATCTTGGCGAAGTCTTTCAGGGCATAAATGCTGAAAGTCAGAGGTTCGTATTCGTTCTGGGCGGCGAAAGCGCGCACCGGGGCAGTGAATTCCTGGGGACGGGGGAACTGAGTCGGCCAGACCGGCTCGGCCCAGTGCCGGTGATAAACTGCGAAGCCGTTCTGCAGTTGCTGCTCACTCCAGGCCGGCTCGGGGAATTTCGGCGTCTTATCCAGGCGGGTCCACTTTTCCAGGACTTCCCGGGGCAGCATGGAGGCGTCCTGCCAGTGCGGCGCGATAATCTTTTCCTGCACTTGCGCCCATTCCGACTCGGGCACCACTGCCAAGGCGTTCAGGAGCCACTTGCTCTTGGTGTTGATGCTCAGGCGCAGACCTTGCGCATCGGCAGTGGCCGGCAGCAGGAGCTGACGCATGCCGAGGCTGCCGATGACAGCCGCGCTGTCGCTCCCGCTGTTGCTGCTGATTTCCGTGGTCCAGATTTGCCTGGCGTCTCCGCCGGGGTGCCCAAGCAGTGCCCAGATACGATATTTTCCCGGCGGGACTGCCAAGGTCAGCTGGGTTGATGCAGCCGAGCTGAGGAAATCGCAGTTCAGGGCGGTGCGATAGACCGGCGGGGTGCCCTTGCCGCTGGAGACATTGGTGCTCCACTCCCGTTCCAGAGGGTGTGCTTTTTCACTGATATTGCTGCCGTCCTGCCATTTGGCAATGTCATTGCCTTTGGCGTCCAGGACGGTGAAAGCTTCCGCCAGGGGTGAATCGGCCGGGCCGAGATCAAAAAAGTACGCTGTGCTCTGGGCAACGGCGGTGCCGATGGAAGCGAAAGCCAGGATTACTGCGGAGGCTGATTTAAGTACTTGAAACATACCGCTGTTCCTTTTATTTACTGAGGCTGAAATTTGGAGATTTAACCATAGCCGTGGTCTTTTACGATTGATTACTGCCAGGGTCCGCTGAGCAGGCGCATAGGCCGGCTGACCTGGCCGAGGGTTTTCCCATCTTTGTGCAGATGCAGTTGCAGGAGGTAATCGCCGTCCTGAGCAAAAGACCAATAGATGCGGATAATGGCGGTAGGCTGCTTCAGTACGCACTGGCCCTGGGTTTGGATTTCCCCCTGCAGATTGCTGACCGACCAGTTCAGGGTGGCGTCAGTCCGGCTGGCAGTGGCCAGCTGGATGGGTATCTCCAGTACCAGTGGCTGGTCGGGACAATGATAGAATGCCCGCTGCCGGCTGTCGAAGAACACTTCCGGGATGACGGTGATTTTCCGGCTTGCCTTCTGGAGCAGTTCGCCCTGATGATAAATTGCGATTTCCCGGGTGCGGTCTAAATCCTGGTCTTGCAGCAGCCAGGGGCAGTTCACGCTGACCTGCTCGCCAGCCGGAATCTGCACTGTTTGCCGGGAGAGCAACAGCTTGCCTTCCCAGCTGTTGACAATCTGGACTTCGGCAGCTTGCTGACTCCAGTTTTTCAGGACTATTGTGGCGTTGTTCTGGCCGAGCAGACATTCGCCGAAGTCAATGCTCAGCGGACTGACGGTGAGCTTGCTTAAATCCAGGCCTTTCAGGATGGCGAAGCGGTCCAGATCGTTGAAGCCCTGGATGCGTTCTTCCAGGCAGGTCAGGTGTTCGGAATTGCGTCCGCGCTGATTGCGGGCGATATGTACGCCCCAGTCGGCATGCGGGTCTGTGACCGGCAGTTGGGCGAGTGGAATGCATACCTCCATGGTCCAACCCTCCGTCCCGGTCTGTACTGCGGCCACGGCACCGGAGTCCCAGGAGACATCCAGGGAGCCATACGCTTTGGACTGGCAGTAGCCATCCATAATCACTCCGGCCGAGCTGACGATGATTTGCGCGTAGCTGTCCTTGCTGCGGGCGGGGTCCAGGAAAATCTCAATGCCGTCATCCTGCCAGACCGGCTCATCTTTTTTGTGGTATTTCAGAACCCGTTCCGACATGGCCGGTTCCTGGCATCTGACCGCGACATACAGGGCATCGCTGTCAGCAGCCAGCCAGACCACGCACCTCTCAGGAACCGGCTTGCCGCCAATACCCAAAGCGAAGAAATTCCGGATAGTTGGCGGTTGTTGCCAGACTTCCTCGGTGAGCTGGCCGTCAATGTTTGGTTTCCGGTCGGCCTTGATGACCTGAAAGGTCTGGGCGCTGGCGGTTATGGCAGCCAGGCATAGCAGCAGCACAAGACAACGGTGTGGATTGATCATTGTTGGTTCTCCCAGGGTGATTTAACTACGGTGAAAGTTGCGTCCTGCTGCAACTCCGGAAGACCAGGAAAGGCCGTCAAGGTGTAGCTGCCCGGGGCGAGGTGCAGCTCCGAGACATCCATGGTCATGGATGTGCGGCCTCTGACCACCGGCAAAGTCTCCAGGCGCAAAATGGTGCTGCCCTGGCTGATTTGGAAAGGCACGCCACGGGCAGCTTCTGACGCCGGACCGCTGATGCAGAGCTCCAGATTAAGCTGCGCCGGACCGGTGTAGATAGCCGGCCCAGTCACTCTCAACTGGTCCACTCGGCACATTCTGGAGCGTCGGAGTTCAAAGCCCCGGAAGCGGAAATTCAGCACCTCACCGTGCTGATAATTGCTGTCGCTGATATTGAAGCCGAAATGGACAATCTGCTGCGGCGGCGGTACATCGGCCATGGAGACGCTGATGTTTTGCCACTCTCCCGGCACCGGGTAGAGGGGCAGGTAGAATCTCTCTTTGGCCTGGCTGCCGATTTGCAGGGTCAGGGGGAATTTCTGCGTGTCCGGACGGCTGCTCTCGACTTGAATCTGAAAGTGCAGAGAGTCGTAGTCCATCCATTTTCCTTCGTCGCCTTTGACGGCGAAGTACATCCTGGGCCAGCCAATAGGGTACTTTTCCTCGCCGCCATAATGGTCGACAGCGATATGCTGCCGGAGGATCGGGTTATCGGACTGCTCCTCCTCCAGGACAACACTGCTTTCAGCGCAGGCCCAGCGCTTGGGAGTCAGCAGGAATTCCAGGCGGAGGTTGTCGAGCTGATCTTGGGCAGTGGGGTCGGCGGGTTCTGAACGCAAGCCTGCCGGCAGGAAGCAAGCCAGCAGCACGGATACTAATGAAAAAATGCGCATTTTGGACTCCTTATTTGGTGGATAAAGGCATAATTTCTCGTGACTATTATTATTGTACATCATTTCCGCCATCTTGCCAGTCGTAGAGGAAAAAGAATCCCGCCGGCCAGGCGCATCAGGGCAGGGGGGCAAAACCGGGCAGGTCCTCGACTCGGTCGGCCGGGCGGCGCCCGAGCAGCTCCGGCCCGGGACGCCAGCCCGGTGACATCAGGCAGCCGGTGAGCGCAGCTGCAGGAGCGATGGTCTCGTGGACACTGAATTCGCTGGCGGGTACACTCAAACCTTCGAGATTGACATTGCGGCGCCAGATTGGCCAATGCTGCAGCAGGATGGTTCTGGTCTGTTTCTCGTCGAGTACTTTCCCCAGTGACCATCGCAGCGGCAGCAGGGTGATGGCCTGGCCGCTGAAATTATGGTCCAAACGAGGTGATTTGAACAGTCCATGCACAAGCTTGTAGTCATTGTAAGCAATGCCGAAGGTATGTCTATAGGGGGTGATTCCGGGGACGAATTCAGCGATGCCATCGGTGTATGAAGGCAAGTCCAGAAAATGCACTGGATAGCAGTATCCCAGTCCGCTGGTCAGGCTGAGCCCCAGTGGATTGCCGCCGTTATGCCAGTCGTTGGCCAGGAAAGCGGCATCCAGGAAGGCGCGGTTGCCGGTATTTTTCCAGGCCAGGAACAGGACTTGGGCCTGGCGCAGGGGGTGGCAGGTTCCCCAGCTGGTATGACTGACAAAGCGGTGCCCGGCACTGTGCCAGGGCTGGCGGTAGGAATGGTTCTCTTCAGTCATCTCGACCAGTTCGGTGGCTTGTTTGAGGATGATCTTATCGTATTGGCTGGTAAGCTTGAGCAGGCGCAGGTTCTGCTGCCCGAACAGTGCCAGTTCGACGAACAGCCAGGGAGAATATTTCCAGCCGATGTCATTCAGGACAGGCAGATATCGCCGGGGATCATCTTCGACGTCCTGAAGATAATCGTGACTGCCGGTCAGCAGGAACAGATTGAAGCCCGCCTTGAGCAGATATTGCCGGGGCAGTTCAGGATTGTCGCGGTAGGTGACAATACTCTCGTCTGAGCCCTGCTTCCAGCGGTACTGCCTTTCTATACTCTGCTGCTCATCATGGGCAAACTGGAAGGCTCGCAAGGCGGACTGCAGGTATGGTGCCGCGTCATCGTGGCGCCCGAGCTTCTGCAGCACCAGCGCCAGCATAGAGGCATGGGCAGCGTATTCCAGGCTGCTTTCCCGGGTAGCCAGAGAGAGGTAAAAACGCCCGGGGTCTTGGCCGGGGTCGTGTCCCAACCAGCTGGGATGGCTGGTCGATTCCACCCAGGTGCCCACGCCGCCATTGGGCTGCTGAGCCCGCAGCCAGAGCCGCATGCCCCAGATTGCTTCGTCGATGATGTCTGGAATGCCATTGCCGCTTTCCGGGATATTCAGCTGCGCATCGCTGAAATTCTCTTCGGCCAGCAGGAAAGCTGCAAGCAGGTCATTGACCACGCGGAAATGCTGCGGCCGGCGATCGTAGTCGGCTGCGTCGTGCCAGCCGCCGGACAGACCTGGCAACAGTTCCGGCGGCTGTGGAGTGTTCTGGCGGATCAGAGCGAAGTGATCGATGCTGACAGACTGTCCCTTGGAGTCAAAGAATCCGTGTTTGCGCTGGTCGTTTTTGCGGTAATGGGCTGCATTAGGGGGGAAATTTCCGCGGTAGGTCTGCAGGTGGCAGGCCGGTCCGGGCCAGTTGGTATAGGCTGCTTCCTTGGCCATGCCGCAGCGTTTGTGATACAGCCCGCGGCAATGGATAAAAAAGGCCTCGCCGAGGGTATCGGCGGAGAGGAGAAAGTCGCGGCTGCGGCCAATGCCGTCAATGACAAAATAGTAACGTCCGGGCTGGTTGAACGGCGAAATATCAAGTTCGGCGACCATTTCACCGCAGAACGGCACCTGGTCTTGTTCCCAGATGCCGTCATGGTCGCGTTTGCAGATGCGGCCGCAGTAAGCCACTTTACCGCTTTCTTGCTCATGCAGACGGAATTCCTGCCCGAAAAACCGGCTCAAGTCGAGTGCGCCGGCATCTCCCTGCCAGGCTCCCAGATAGGCGTATTTCTGTCCTGCCGCGGTGGAAAAGCCCAGCTGGTTGAATTTATATAAGTGCGAGAGATGTTCATTGCCGCGGTAAGTGAAGCTTATGCGTTCCCCTGTGGGAGTCTGCAGTTCCTGCTGTCCGACGGTCAGGGCTTGCGGCAAGGTGAGGAAGACAAAATGCGCGACATCGGCATTGTTGGTCAGATACGGCTGCCCTGTCGGAGATTGCCCCAGGCGGCTCTGCCGGGTGGAGTTGAGAAAATATCCGCCGGAACTGAGCGGCTGCCCGTTCAGCCGGTAGGACGAATACTGCTGCAGCAGGGCGGCAATCCGCGGGCGCTGCTCGGCAATCACCCGGGCCAGAGCATAAGTGTGATGAAATTCCTTGGACCAATCCTTGATCTTGGGATTGGCGGTTATCGCCTGCAGGCGCTGACCTTCGCGTTGATTGAGCAAATCCCGCAGATATTGGTCGTAAATCGCGACCAGGACCAGGTGCTGGTCGTCAAGGAGCCTGACTTCCAGACGTCCCGCCAGGGCTGGCTGGCTGGTCTGCCCAAGCGCGAAGAGGGGCAGCAGCAGTACCAGACAGGAGACTGCGGATATCCTGATGCTGGAGATGGACATTGCGTTGCGCCGTTATGGTCTATTGTCCCAGGCCGCGCAAATCGACAGGCCACCGTTCGATGACCCGTCCCTGCTGATGGACCTGGATGCTGTCATGCAGGTTTATGGTAGGATCGCAATGGGGCAGGCAGAGCTCAAAGTATTCTCCCAGTGCTGGAGCCTCCTGCCCGGAGAAGAACAGCCTGCCTTGCTCATCCCCGAACCAGTCATAGCGCCAGCCCGGCAGAGGCTGTGCGGCGCTGACTACCCGGGGCGGTGCTGCAGGAGTATAATACAGTGCTTTCAGGCCGGCATCAACTGTGACCTGCCCGGCAAGGTTGGTGCTGATCACCGAGGTCAGCAAGGTTAGCGCAGGACGAAAATCCTCGAACGCGAGATTGTGGGGGTCTTCCACGGCTGCATATTCGGCATCCAACACACAATATGAGCCGACTTGCAGGTCCGTGATTTCAGCAATCTCCAGGTCTGCAGTCGCGGTGCCGGTGCCGGTGCCGGTGAAAATATCCAGCTGCAACCCGTCGCTTTGCAAACTGCGGTAGATTTGAGCGGCCTGGCGCATCAGGCGCTGTGATTCTGCCTGGCGCTGGTTGCGGTCAGGAAGATGCTGCAGATGCCCTGCATAACATTGCAGACCGCGTAAGTGCAGGTGTTCCAGGGCGGCGATGCGGTGGGCCAGTGCAGGTGCCTCGGCGAAAGCTACTCCGGTGCGCCCCATTTCCGGATCGATATCCAGCAGTACCGGCAGGGTGCGCCCGCAGGCACCGGCAGCGGCTGACAGTGCGACCTCGTTGTCATAATTG
>JAAZIZ010000465.1 GCA_012800565.1 Lentisphaerota bacterium | reverse complement strand
GTCCGTAAGCCACGCCTCCGGACGATTCGCCCCTGCCAGCCTTCTTACCCGGTTCCGACAATAGGGGCGGCAGGGCCCCGCATTCGACCCGGAAATTCTGTACCGCCAGCGGCCTCTCAGCCTGGTTATGGATGGTGATGGTGTATTTAATGCCATAACTGTTTTCCGGGTCAACCGCCCAGCGCTGCTGCACCTGAAGATTACCGTCACTGCTTTTCTGTGTCAGGACGATACTCTGGTCGTCTTGACGTTCTGCCAGACCGGGCTCAAGGGTCCATCCGCCAGCTTCGGTGAGCAGTCGCAGGAAAGGATATTCCGGCTGTCCCAGCACCACCGGCCCGCCGTTGTCCCCGCCGTTGCGGGCTTTGCGCAGGAAATGCTGATCCAGTACCAATTGATCAATGCCGCCATAAACCGGATCGAGGGCCGCCGAGAAATCACCTTCCCGGCGCAGCTGCAATCGTTCCAGGGTAGACCTGGGGGCCGGCCGCAACGGGTCGTATGCTGTCACCGGGAAGCTGCCCGGCACGGCTGGCGGCAGAGAGACCCCCGGAACATCTGCGCCTCCAGGCAACGGCTCAGCCGGGTCTGTACTCTGGCTGACCGTAATCGGTGGAGAGGGTGGCGGCTGCCCCTTGGGACCGAAAAATAAAATCAGGAAGAAAGACAGCACACAGACGGTCACGCCTACAACCGTGACCATATCATATTTTTTCTGGTTCATTCTCAGTTATATCCGCTTGCGTTCCGGGTACGGGGTCGTAAACCGGTCCGTGATAAAAAGGCTGGCAGCGTAAGACCCGCCACAACAGTAAGCCGAGTCCTTTCAGACAACCGTGCTGCAGGATTGCCTGCCGCCCGTACTGCGAACAGCTTGGTTCAAAACGGCAGCAGCGCGGTTTGAACGGACTGATGCACTGGCGGTAAAAGCCAATCAGGGCCAGCAAAATGCGTTGTCCGATTCCCATGTCCTGACCTGTGCTCCTCTCCTGCTCTGCCAGCAGAACTAAGGAGACTCCTGATACAACTCAGAGCGGCTGAGCAGACCTCGGACTTCTTCCAGGACATCCTGCATCTTCGCGTCTAAAATCCTGCGTCTGGGAATCAGCAGCATCCAAACCGGCAACAGTGAGGGATAAATGCGCCGGAAGACCTCCCGGAACAAACGCCGGGCCCGGTTCCGCTGCACCGCCAGAAGGCTGAAACGCCGGGAAATCAAAAACGCCACCCTGCGTTGTCCGTCGGGCGGCGTTTTCAAACAAACCAGTACACAATACCTTCCCGTCAGACTTATCCCCGTGCGCTTGACCAAATCAATATTGCTGAAGTTGGCAAGTCGGGAATCTTTGCCGAAAACCGAGTCCAAGTCCTTGCTTTTCCTGGATTTCTCTTCTGGCATCCGAACGGCTCAAAGAAAACAAAATCAGGCGCTCAGACGCTTGCGACCCTTTCTGCGACGGTTTGACAGGATTTTGCGGCCGCTCTTGGTCGCCATCCTGGCCCGAAAGCCAAGTCTGCGTTTACGGCGCAAAACGTGGGGTTGAAAGGTCATTTTCATAAGTGCAGTTCCTCAAAGTTTATTTTAGTTTGCAACCTTCAAAAAATATTTGTCGGAACGGCTAATATAGCCCGTAATCCAGACTTCGCAACCCAAAAACGATTTATTTCCAGTTGCCGTTTCCGCCTTTTCCGGCCGTCCGGCAGCAGGTCTGGCTCCTGGTCCGAGGCAGTGTTGTTCAACCGGCAAAGAT
>JAAZIZ010000464.1 GCA_012800565.1 Lentisphaerota bacterium | reverse complement strand
CGCGTCATAGAAGCAAATCTGAAACTGGCTTTCCCGGATAAAAGCGCAGCCGAAATCACGGCCTTGCGCCAGCGGAACCTCTGTTTCATGATTGAGCTGGCCTGCGATTTCCTGCAAGCCCTGAAGCACCCGCACAGAATCGAACAACGGATGCTGCCGGTAGTTGTCCCGGAGGAATATCCGCCGGAACAACCGCTGCTGTTCTGCATCCCGCATTTGGGCAACTGGGAGATTCTGGCCCGGATGGTCCCGCGCACCGGCCGCCGATGTGCGGCAGTGACCGGTGTGTTCCGCAGCCGGAAGCTGAACGAATTGATGAGCCGAAGCAGAAGTTCCGGCGGCATTGAATTGATTCCCAGTGTCGGTGCAGCCGCCAAGGTACGGGCGGCACTCCAGGACCGCAAATCGGTCGGACTGCTGATCGACCAGAACATCAGCCCCAAGCACGGCGGGGTGTTCGTCAATTTCTTCTCACTGCCGGCACCGACCAGTCGGCTGCCGGCCAGCCTCGCCCTGCAGCTGCGTATTCCTGTCCTGGCCGGTGCCTGCATCAAGCAGGAAGATGGAAATTTCACCCTGCTGCTGCAGCCGCTGCCCAAACCTGCCTGGGAATATCCCGATGACAACACGCTGACCGAGGCCATTCTGGAAGCCAACGCCCAATTGATCCGCAAGCATCCCGAACAGTACCTCTGGATTTATCGGCGCTGGCGCTACCTCCCGGCTAACCTCACACCGGAGATGCAACAGCGCTTCCCATTCTATGCCAACCGAAATAAATACTCCTGCCCTGAGGAACTGCTCCAGAACCCGCAGAAGGAATGAATCCATGACTGACCTGGCCACCACCTCCCAGCCCCTTGAATGGGACAGCATCACCCTGGCCGGACTGCGCTGCTCCGCCCATATCGGCTGCAAGCCGGAAGAACGGCGACTGCCGCAGGCGCTGCTCCTCACCATCACTATCTACCTTGACACCCGTCCTGCTGCCAACAGCGATGATTTGGCCCAAACGGTCAACTATTCTCATCTCAGCAAGGCTGTCATTGAACTGGTCAGCCAGTCCCAGTGTCAGCTGATCGAGACTCTGGCTGCGCAGGTGGCGGAAAAATGCCTCACTGATTACCCGCCCTGCCAGGCCGTGCGGGTGCAAATCAATAAACCCGCAGGGTTGCCAAACGCCGAAGGTGCCATCCTGAGCATCTTCCGCCAGCGCACTACGGGTAAGTCTTAAGTGTGTTTAATAAAAGGGAGCTGCCGATGTTGAAAATTGATGTCCTGATTGATTTGTTCTTCACAGGTGAGAACTGGGGCAAGCGCGCAGAACAGATTGCCGCTTGCGGCTATGAGTACATTGAGACTTGGCAAGGCGCAGATACTGCTGCCCTCAAGGAGATGAACTCCGCCGGCGTGAAACTGATCAGCATTGTGATGAATTCGTTTCATCATAAGGAAACCATCCCCATCAACCCGGCCAATCAGGCGGCTTTCGTGGCCCATATCGACAAGATGGCCGACAGCGCCCTGGCCGCAGGCTGCACCCAGGGCATCGTCACCGCCGGCCAGCAAGTAGGGGGAATGAGCTACCACGCCCAGCGCACCGCCCTGGTGGAAGCTTTGGCGGCTGCCGCTGCAAAAGTCTCCGACCGTAACTTCAGCTTGAATCTCGAGCCGCTTAACACCGAAGTCGACCACGCCGGTTATCACCTCAGCTCAGCCTTGGACTCTGTGGCCATCGTCAAAGAAACCGGCTGCAAAAATCTCAAGGTCCTCTATGATATCTATCACATGACCATTATGTCCGGCAATCAGACCGAATTCCTGCGCCATAACCTGGACTGGATCGGACATTTTCATATCGCCGCTGTGCCTGGGCGGCATGAACCTGAGCATGGCGAGACCAATTACCCTTTCCTGCTCCAGGAAATCGCCAAGGGTGGATACCAGAATTTCCTTGGCCTGGAATACATCCCGCTGCTGCCCTCACGGGAATCGCTGCTCCAGACCGCCCGCTACTTGAAATCTGGAGTCTGAGCGGCTTTCCCCGCGGCCTCCAGCGCCAGCAGACGCTCTTTCCAGGCCCCTCCGACCCGGAAACCACCTTGGCTTCCATCAGCCTTGATGACCCGGTGACAAGGGATGAAGATCGGCAGCGGATTGCAGTGATTTGCTCTTCCCACCGCCCGGCTGGCACCCGGTCGCCCCAGGCGTCTGGCCAGTTGCCCGTAGCTGATGCATTGCCCGTAGGGTATGCGCTGCAGTTCCTGCCAGACCAGCTGCTGGAAAACTGTCCCTGAGGCAGCCAGAGGCAGGGTGAATTCCCGCCGTTGCCCGGCCAGATACTCCTGCAGCTGGACAGTCGCCTGCTGCAGCAGCGGCGACTGCGGGCACAGCTCAGCCACAATGCCCGGATTCTCACCGGGAAACCACAGATTGGACAGCTTGCCCTCGGCTTCAAGCAAGATAAAATTCCCCGCCGGGGTGGTACAATAACAGTATTTCCGCATCTAATTACCCTCTTTTGCTGCGATAGAGTTGCTTCCTCCGTTGCGACCGGCGTTTTTCTCGGAGCCCAACCATGCCCTTGGATGTCCGACAAACCATCAGAACCGCACTGGAAAAAGGCCGGCTGCTCAGCCTGAGCCCACCCGTGCGCAGCCAGGGCCATGACGGCCGGCGACTGAGTCGCCGGCATGGCAATGCCCTCGAGTTTGCCGATTATCGTGAATACCAGCCCGGCGATGATTTGCGCCGCCTGGACTGGCGCGTCTTCGCCCGGAACAACCAGCTGCTCACCAAGCAGTTCTGTGAAGAAATCGAGCCCCGCTGCGAGCTGATCATCGACCAGTCCGCGTCGATGCAGATCACTCCCGCCAAAGCACTGGGTACTCTCGCCGTGGCTGCAATTCTGGCCACTGCAGCAGACAACGCCGGCTTCCGCCTCACTGTCTGGCAGGCCGCCGAACAATGGCATTGCGAACAACAGCCGGAGCAGCCTCTGGAATGGCAGCACCTGGACTTCACCGCCAGGAGCAGCCCGGGAGAGACCTTGGAAGCGGCCTGCTGGCAGCTCAGACCGCGTGGACTCCGCATTCTGCTCAGCGATTTACTGTGGCCGGATGAACCCCGGAAATTTCTGCAACGCCTGCGCGAGGGCACACAGGCCTGCCTGGTGCTGCAAATTCTCAGCCAGACAGATTTGCAGCCCGCCCTGAGCGGTCACATCACCCTCAT
>JAAZIZ010000463.1 GCA_012800565.1 Lentisphaerota bacterium | reverse complement strand
CCGAAGGAATGGGCATCTTGCAGCTGTTTGTGAAAGCCGGACTCTGCACCTCCAACAGCGAAGCCCGACGGCTGCTTAAAGGCGGCGGCTGTTATCTTGATGATGAACGGCTTACTGATGATAAATTAATGGTCACCCCGGAGCTTTTTGCAGCCGGAGCGTTTTCCCTGCGGG
This sequence comes from Lentisphaerota bacterium, assembly GCA_012800565.1. Lineage (GTDB taxonomy): Bacteria > Verrucomicrobiota > Lentisphaeria > Oligosphaerales > Oligosphaeraceae > JAAZIZ01. The sequence goes on along the minus strand of JAAZIZ010000463.1, from coordinate 7,327 downwards.
CCGGTAAAAAAGCCCGGATGCGGGTCGTACTGACAGAGTAATCCTTAACCAAGAAAGCATTAAACACCAATGGCAAGCATTATCGACCGCCGGGCAGCAATCGATGAAAAGGCGACTTTGGGGCAGAATGTCAAAGTCGGCCCTTTTGCAGTTATTGAGGGAGATGTGACCCTGGAGGACGACTGTGTGGTCGGCCCACACGCCTATCTGACCGGGCACACCCGCATTGGGCGCGGTACAATCATCCATACCGGTGCAATTATCGGCGATGCCCCGCAGGACTTGCACTACCATGGGGAAAAGAGTTATACTGAGATTGGCGAGAACTGCATCATCCGCGAATATGTGACCATTCATCGCGGCACTGAAGAAGACAGCTGTACCAAAGTCGGCAACAACGTCATGCTGATGGCTTTCTCCCATCTCGGCCACAACTGCCTGATCGGCGACAATGTAGTAATCGCCAATGCCACTCTTCTGGCCGGACGGGTGCAAGTAGAGCGCAATGCCTTTATCAGTGCCGGCTGCATGGTGCATCAGTTTGCCCGCATCGGCCGTCTGGCCATGGTTGGTGGCGGCAGCGCAGTAGTTCAGGACGTGCCGCCTTTCTGCATGATGCAGGAGAAGTGCATCCAGGGCCTGAATGCCGTGGGGCTGCGCCGGGCCAACTGGAGCGCAGAAGCCAGCGACGCGATTAAAAGCGCCGTGAAAATCTATTTCTTTGCCGGCCTGAACCGCATGAACGCAGTAGCCCAAATTCGTGCTGAGGTACCGCTGCTGCCCGAAGTGGAAGAATTCATCGCTTTTGTGGAGACGACCAAACGCGGCATCACCTCCGGTCGTCCGGCACGCCACACCGCCGCCATCCGGGACAGCGAATAGCCGTTGTGGCAGAAAAAAGGGATGCATTGTATGCCCTCACGCCAGGAAATTTGTGATTATGTTGCCGAGTTGTTTTCCGGCTGCCGCTTCCAGGACCATTCCAACAATGGTCTTCAGGTCGAGGGCAAAGACGAAGTCAACCGCATCGCTTTCGCAGTCGATGCCTGCCAACGGGTATTTACCCAGGCCGCGGCCGGCAAATTTGATCTCCTGGTAGTTCATCACGGCATGAGCTGGGGTGGCGGCATCAAGATGGTCAGCTCATATCACGCCGAGCGCCTCAAAACCCTGCTCTGTCACGGCATCTCCCTGCTGGCCTATCACCTGCCCCTGGATGCACACCCGGAATTCGGCAACAACGCGGTACTGGCAGACTTGCTGGGACTGGAACAGCGTGAGCCGTTCTTCCCCTATGACGGCGATACCATCGGTTTCTGCGGCCAGCTGCCGGCAGCCCAAGCGCCGGCAGAACTCTGTGCCCTGCTGGAAAAGGAACTCGGCGGCCGCTGCCTGACTCTGCCTGCATCAGGCAATCCGCCAATCCGGCGCCTGGGCATCGTCTCCGGCGGCGGTGGCTCTGCCATCGAATACTGTCAGCAGCAGCACCTGGATTGTCTGCTCACCGGAGAAATCGGCCACCAGCATGTGCATTATGCCTGGGAATTGGGAATCACGGTCATCGCCGCCGGACATTATGCTACCGAAACTACCGGCATTAAGGCGCTGCAGAAAAAAATTGCCGCGGCTTTCCCGGTCGAATGCGAATTTCTGGATTGCCCGACCGGGCTGTAAGTGCACCATATCGCAGCCGCAGCTGCCCTGACCCAGGGCAGTTCCTGGCTGGTTGACCGCACCTGCCCCCCTACCCTGCAACTCTGGCACAGATATTGCTTTTCAGTTCAGGTGGAACTTTCCGGAACACCGCCTGACCTTAAGGAGAAAAGCATGCTGAAAAAAATCCTCTGTTCTACATCGTGTCTGCTGTTGTGCCTGGCTGCCTTGTCGGCCCAGGATGACCTCGCGGACAAAATCGCGCAGCTGCAGAGCCGCGGCGCAGCCTGGCTGCTGGCCCGGCAGGAAGACAATGGCGCCTGGCTGAGCCAAAGCGGCCAGCCAGCCATGACCGCCCTGGCCTGCCTGGGCATCTATGACAGCCCTGAATACGCCCGCCCGGAAGTGAAGACGAAGATGAACCGGGCTCTGGATTATATCACCGCCCAGGCCAAGAGTGACGGCGGCATTTACGGCGTCGGCAGACAACGCGGCGGCCCCGGCGGCCCCGGCGGAAAGCGCGGTGGCCCAGGCGGTCCCGGCGGGCGCCCGGCTGGAGCTGCCGGCCATCCCCAGCCGGCCCCGGGCAGTTATTTAGTCTACAACACCTCCATCTGTCTGCTGGCCCTGGCCAAATACAACCGCCCGCAGGACCTCGAAATCTGCCGGAAAGCCCGCGTCTTTCTGCTGGACTCGCAGAACCGCGCCGATGCTGCCTCCGGCGGCATCGGCTACGGTCGCAACCAGCGTGCGGATTTGAGTAACACCGCCTGGACCTTGGAGGCGCTCAAGGCCACGGACCATCTGGACCGCGAGCCTTTCTCCAGTGATCCCCAGCAAGCCCGGCAGGCAGAGCTGGCTTGGGACAAGGCCCTGCAGTTTGTCTCAATGTGCCAGAATCTCTCCGCCACCAACCAGAGTGCCTGGGTAAAATCTGCTCCAGAGGAAGACCGAGGCGGCTTTATCTACTGTCCGGAAGACGCCCTGAAAGCAGAATCCGGATCACCGCCGTTGCGTTCCTACGGCAGCATGACTTATGCCGGCATTAAAAGCATGATCTATGCTGAAGTCGCCAAAGATGATGTCCGCATGCAGTCGGCTTTCGACTGGGTCAAAAAATATTACACCCTGGAGGAGAACCCCGGCACCGGAGCATCGGGGTTCTATTATTACCTGCATACTTTCGGCAAAACCCTGACTCTGTTTCAGGAGCCGACCATCACTGACAGCCAGGGCCGGGAGCATGACTGGCGCCGCGAGCTGGTGAACAAACTCGCAGCCACTCAAAAGCCCGATGGTTCCTGGTATAACGACCAGAGCGGCCGCTGGATGGAGAATATCCCCGAATTGTCCACCGCATACTGCCTGATGACCCTCGGAACGGTGAAATAAACGCAGCCATCCCGGCGGCACGGCAGAATAGTGTTTTGTCACCCCGACGAAAGGAACGATTATGCGTGCACTCGCTGTCCTGCTTTGCCTGACCATGCTGGCCGGTGCCGGCGAAATCTGCGAAATCCACTATTCCGGCGAAAGCGGACCAGTCACTTTCGGGTTGCCGTTCAAGGCCGGCGTCCTGCACAGCACCGACCAGCTGACCTTGAATGGCCAGGTGCTGCAGACACGCAGCAACGGCTGCTGGCCCGACGGATCGCTTAAATGGCTGCTCCTGGATGCAACCCTGCCCCAGGGATTCCGAGGTATGCTGCAGAGCAGCCCGGCCGTCTCTCCCGCAGCGACGCCAGCGCCGCTGGCCCGCGGCAACCAGCTCAGCAACGGCCGGCTCCAGCTCACCATCCCTGCCAGCGGCCCGCTGTTCACTTATGAACTCGGGGATGACAAGGGCAGCGCGGAGCTGTTCCTGAAATTGCAGCACGATGCCCCCGGCCCCACCCAGGAGGAGAATTGGCTGCTGGATGCCGGCGAAAGCCGGAATTGCAGTGACTTCACCAGCCAGGCTGACAGCAGCCGGGAAATCCTGCTGGAGGAAAACGGCCCGCTGCGGGCCAGCTGCCGCATCGCAGGCTGGTTCACCGCGGCTGACGGACGGAAAGCATACCGCTATATCGTGCGCCTGACCCTGTACCGCGATGAAGACACGGTGAAAATTCAGACCACTTTCATCAATACCGAGGACGTGCAGCAGAATTTCCTGCGCTCTCTGGTGCTGCGTCTCAACCGCGCCGGGGTGCCCGTACCGGGACAGCTGATCACCGGCACTCCGCGCTTCCATCACCTGATCTCCTGGCGGGACAAGAGCCGCCCCGAGCTGGCCGGCTGCCCGGGCGTTCTGACCAGCGGCAACCTCACTGCGGTGGCCCGCGATTTTCAGCGCCTGTATCCCAAGGAACTCTGTGCCACCGCCCAGGCCCTGGAGTATCATATCTGGCCGGAGCGCAGCGGCAAGGTCCTCGATCTGCGCCGCCGCGAGGGGCATCGGCGCGAGTACCTGGATTACCGCAATGATGATGGCGGCATGGGCGTGGCCAAAACCCACGACTTGTTCCTGACCTGGGACTGCCCGGACCCGGAGCGCTTCGCCCGCCGCTGCAACCAGCCCTGCCTCCCCGCCGCCAGCCCGGAATATTACCGCAGCACTCTGGCTGCCGGCGAATACCACCTCGCCGGCGATACTTTCCCCCGTACCGAAGCGGCTATCCGTTTCGCTTTCCAGTACCTGCGCAAAATCCGCCGGGCCGGACAATTTGACGGCATGATGGACTGGGGCGATGTCCCCCTGGGCGTACACGGCATGGCCGACCACATGCAGCAGCGCAATCCCGAAGGCTCGCCTTTCCGCGGCTACACCGGATGGCTCAACAACGACCTGGCCCTGAACCACGCTTTCTATCTCCAATTCCTGCGCACTGGCGACCAGGATGTATTGCGGGACGGCCTGGAGATGACCTGGCATGTGATCGATGTCGATACTGTCCATCACTGGCCTGCCAACCCGGCCGTAATCGGCAGCGGGCGCCGGCATGACCAGCAGCACTGGGGCAGCGGCATCTCCTACGGCTACGCTCTGGATTCGGCCCTGTACATGTATCTGCTGACCGGAGAACACCGCGCCCTGGAGGTCGTGAAGAACAGTGCCCGGACCGCGTTCTATGGCCGTTACATCAATATCCGGCTCTGGGAACTGACCGGGGAACAGGAATACCTCGACCGGGCGGAAAAATATCTGCAGGAGGACGAACCTTTCCCGAAAGCGGAGAATTTCCGGGGCAATTCCTATGACAGCCCTGGGTACATCTTCTATGACTCAATCCGCCCGAATGGTCTTCTGCGGGAGAAGGTCATAGCTGCGGCTCAACGGCTGGCTCCCCGCTATGCCTCCTGCTATAAGGGCAAGGGCTACCCGCCTTATGCAGTGCTGGCCCTGGCCCATAAGTACGACCCCAGTCCGGAAAATGCCTTCACCCTGAAAATCCTGCTTAACCAGCTGCAATATTATCTGCCGGCGCAGCCTGAGGACCTGGCCATCAGCGACTCTGCCCCGATGGATGAATTCGATGCCCTGAACCGCGATATCGCCCATATCAGCAATACCGGCGTGCTGAGCCTGTTTCTGCTGACCGCATTGCCCTATACGCTGGAACGCCTCCAGGCCGCCGGCATCAGCGAAACTGAAGCCCTCGCTTTCAGATATGCCTGGACGGAACCGGAGTCCTTCACCGAGGAATTGAACACCGCCATCATCAAACCCAGTGCTTATCCGCAAATCCGCACCTGGCATTATCCCGTCGCAAGCCAATCTTTCCAGGACTGGGGGGTGGACCGCTCCCTGCGCCCGGAGGATTGCCCCAAATACTACGCCGCCATCCGCCGCTACAAACTCTATGAGGACGGCATTCTGATCGGACCGAATAAATTCTCCCACGCCCTCAGCCAGCGCAATGGCCGGATCGGTTGGTCCCATCTCGGCCACGCCATCTCTTTCACCACTCCGGACAACAGCAATCCGGCTGAAAACGGCCGCCGCTATCTTCTGCAGTACACCTCGGCTGCAGACTGGCGCTGGCAGGACCGACCATCTTTTGCCGAGACCTTAACAACCATCTATCCCTACCCCGACATCGCCAAGCCCGGCCAGGAATGGTGCGCCCCCCTGCAGCATGAATCGCCCGACCCGTGTTGCCTTCACCCTGCGCCCCCGGAGGTGACCGCCCAGGTCGAAGCCGCCCTGAAGCGCCATCTCTTCACTGAAGACGGACAGGCCTTGACCACCTGGCGGCGGGAGCAGAATCTGATTGTCTTCAAGACCTCGGACGGTAGCGACCCGCGTCAGAACGGCCGTACCTACCGCCTGCAATACACCAGCGGCCAGGAGTAATGCCGGAAGACACGGAATTAACCACCTTAACCACTACCCCGTTATGCAAAATCACACCGCTTTCGACTGCGCCGTGCAAAAAATGCGCTCTGCCCGGCCGCTTGATCTCAGCGCCGCCAAATGGTCCGATCTGCAATCCTGGCAGAAGCAGGCCCGGGAATGCCTGCTGACCGGCCTGCATTATCACCCCGGACCGGTGGACCTGCAGGCCGAAACCATTGAGACTTTCGACCATGGCGATTATATCCGCGAATGCGTACGCTTCAATACCGCACCCTGGTTCCGGGTCGAGGGCTGGTTCCTGCTGCCCCGCCATGTCCCCAGGCCCATGCCCGCCATTCTACTGCTGCATGACTGGGGCGGCCCGATGTTCTTCGGCAAAGACCGCATGTATGACCTCGGTGACAGCTGCGACCTCCTGGACAAATTCCGCGCCTACGCCCACGGCGGGCGCTACCTCTCCGAGACTTTCTGCCGGGCCGGATATGCGGTGCTGAGTATTGATGCCTACCATTTCGGCACCCGCGCCCCCTACGGCAAGTACGGCATCCCGTGCATTGACCCCCGCCAGCTGCTGAAAACCTACGAAGGCACCGCCGAATTCAATGTCTACGAAAGCCGCCTGCGGGAAAATCTGTACTTGAGCCTGCGGCAATTGCAATGGGCCGGAACCACCTGGGCCGGAATCAATTTCTGGGACGACGCCCGCTGCGTTGATTATCTGCTCAGCCGCCCCGAGGTCGATGGCCGCCGTCTCGGAGTCACCGGACTCTCCGGGGGCGGTTACCGCACCAACTTACTGATGGCCCTGGAGGACCGCCTCCAAGCCGCTGCCAGCATCGGCTGGATGACTACCAATGACGGCGTGGCGGAGTTCAATCTGGCCGGCGCCATCGGCACTTTCTGCCTCCTGCCCGGAGTCTGGGACCGGATGGATGTCTCCGACCTGGTCGCCATGGGCTTCCCGAAAAAATCCCTGGTTGTAGTCGGTCAGCAGGATGCGCTCTTCCCGCCGGCCGGAGTTGATGAGTCGTTCCGGCAGATCGCGGATGCGTACCGCCGTTTCGGCCACCCGGAATATCTCGCTCTGGAGCGACCGGACAAACCGCATTGCTACGACTGCGAGGTCCAGCAGCTGGCCCTGGACTGGTTCGCCAAATGGCTGGCCTGAGTAATGCGTCAGTGAAGCTGGGCATTTTTATGACCAACGCTTTGAAAGGCAAATGGCTGACGGGGCCGGGGGAACACTTCTCCCGCAGGGTATGAAGTTTTCTCCTGACGTTGCCCTGTCGCGGATGTAATGGAATTCCGGTATGCGCCGCCCTGGGCGGGGCAGGG
>JAAZIZ010000462.1 GCA_012800565.1 Lentisphaerota bacterium | reverse complement strand
TAATCAGGGGCGCAATTGTAAATCAATCTTTGGCAGCATTATTTGCCGCAGCCAGTCTCTCCTATGTCATTATGGTTGTCCATCGCAGTCACGATTTTTTCCACCACCTGGACATCGTATTCATGCACTTCGATTTTCTGTCCGAGGTGGTCCGGGAGGGTCAGATGCAGCTTTCCCCCCAAGTGTTCGCGAAACTCAGCCAATCCGGATAGGATCAGCAGCTGGCCATTTTCATCCCGGGCCCGCAGGAGCTCATGGTCGGTAGGCAGGCCGCAGGCACGCAATCCTGCCAGACAGCAGCGGCATTCAGCGGCACTGAGCAAGCCGATTTCGACCGCATACTGCAGATCAAGCGCCAGACCAATGCTGACTGCCTCGCCATGCTTCAAAGAAAAACCGCTCATGCTTTCCAGCCGGTGAGCAGACCAGTGGCCGAAGTCCAGGGGGCGTGAGCTGCCGCTCTCGAACGGATCGCCACTGTTCTGGATATGCTGCAGATGCAGAATCGCGCACCGCTGCACGAGTTCCTCCATCAGAGCCAGGTCCCGCTGCCGCAGCTGATGGGCATGCTGGCACAGCCAGTGCAGGAATGCCTGGTCTTTGATGATCGCGACCTTGAAGGCCTCGGCAATGCCGCTGCGCCAGTCCCGGTCGCTCAGGGTAGTCAGAAAAGCCGAATCATTGATGACTGCCAGCGGCGGCGCAAAGACCCCGGCCAGATTTTTTCCGCCCGCATAATTGCAGCCGTTCTTGACCCCGACGCCGGAGTCATTCTGGGACAGTACGGTGGTGGGGAAGCGCAACAGCGGCACCCCGCGGTGGAACAGCGCTGCGCCCAGCCCTACCGCGTCCAGAAAAGCTCCACCACCGATCGCCCAGATGTGCGACTGCCGGCAGAGTCGCCGCTCCCAGGCCTCGGTCAGAATCTGCTGCGGGACAGCAAAGCCGTCCTTGCAGGGTTCGCCACCGGGAATAACCAGTATTGGGCCGCGCAGCTGCAGGTGCTCACCTTGCTGTGCGAACCAGGCCCTGAGGTTCTGCTGCAAATCCGGCCAGGCAGCCTGCACCCCGGCATCCAGCACCACCATCACCGGCAGGGGATTTAACGCAGGTGACAGCTGTTCCAATACCTCTGCCAGCAACGGGTTGCCGGGCGAAAATACCCCGTGCGTAAAATAAACCGAATATTGATATGGTATAACAAAACTGTTGCGGCTCAATACAGTCATCGGCAAAAAAACTCCACAAAGCAGCAGCCAAAGCGCCGCGGCTGACTAACGGTAGTCAGTGCTGACCTCGGCAAAATACCGCTCCAGAGCCTGCCGCTCGTCTTTGTCCCGCAAACGCAACATACCCTCCTGATACACCGCCTGGCACTTATCCCAATCATGCAAGACCGATGCACAGATGTCCAGCATCTCCAAGTATGGTCGGGCTACATCCGGATATTCCCCGGCAATGTCAGCCAGAGCCCTCAGGGCCTCATCATAACGCCCCTGAGTGCGCAACGATAAGGCCGGGCCATACATCGGTTGAGGACGGTCATAACGACGCCCCGGAAAAAAAATCCCGGCGAAAAAAGCAACTGCCCCGGCCCGGAAGCAGAGCAGCAACACTTCGACCACGATGGCAAACAGGAATACCAGGCCCAATTTCCAGGCCCCCTGCAACAGGGCAGCGATCAGCCCGGCGATGTTGCAAGCCAGAATCAGCCAGAGCACCCGCTCGTTGCGCAAACCATTGACCGGCAGCATGTCCGACTCCTGTGGCAACGCCGCTGCCAGCCTTCCGCAAAAAAGACTGGCAAGCGGCTGTTCTGCAAGCACCCGGGCTGCGGGCACCCCTGCTGTAGGCGGCCACTTCTGGGCCGTAATTCTTACGCGATATAGGTATTGGCAGTGGTAGAGCCGCCGTGTCCGGTCCAGTTGGTATGGAAGAATTCACCCCGCGGCTTATCTACCCGCTCGTAGGTATGTGCACCAAAATAGTCACGCTGCGCCTGCAGCAGATTCGCGGGCAAGCGCTCGCAGCGGTATCCGTCGAAGTAGTTCAAGGCGGAGTTGATGCAGGGCATCGGTATTCCCATATTGATGGCCGTACTGGCGACCCGACGCCAGGCTGCCTGGGACTGGTCCATCACATTCTTGAAGAACGGGTCCAGAAGCAAGTTCTTCAGTTCCGGGTCTTTGGCAAAAGCATCCTTGATCTTGCCCAGGAATACCGACCGGATAATGCAGCCGCCGCGCCACATCAGCGCGATGCCGCCGTAATTAAGCTTCCAGCCGTATTCCTTGGCCGCCGCCATCATCAGCTGATAGCCCTGGGCATAAGAGACGATCTTGGAGGCATACAGGGCCTTGCGCAAATCATCAATCATCTGCTTTTTATCGCCCTTGAAAGCCGAGACATCGCCCTTGAAAAGCTTGCTGGCCATGACCCGCTCTTCTTTCAGCGCCGACAGGCAGCGGGCGAAGACCGCTTCGCCGATCAGGGTCAGCGGCATGCCGGTATCCAGAGCCGCGATTGCAGTCCATTTGCCGGTGCCTTTCTGGCCTGCAGTATCAAGGATCAGGTCGACCACTTCCTTGCCGTCCTCGTCCTTATAGTTCAGGATATCGCGGGTGATTTCGATCAGATAGCTGCTCAGCTCGTTGTTGTTCCAGTCGGTGAATACTTCCGCCATCTCGGCATTGTTCATGCCGATGGCTTTCATCATGTGATAGGTCTCGCAGATCATCTGCATATCGCCGTATTCGATACCGTTATGGACCATCTTCACAAAATGGCCTGCGCCATTTTCGCCTACCCAGTCGCAGCAAGGCTCACCGGCTTCGGTATGGGCGCAGATGGTCTGGAAGATGTCTTTGACTGCGGGCCAGGCCGCAGGTGACCCGCCGGGCATCATGCTTGGACCGGTCAATGCTCCTTCCTCGCCTCCGGACACGCCAGTGCCGATATAAAGCAGGCCCTTGCTCTCCAGGTATTTGGTCCGCCGGGTTGTATCCGGGAAATGGCTGTTGCCGCCGTCGATGATGATATCACCGGGCTCAAGTTCGGGGATAATCATTTCAATGAAATCATCCACCGGCTGTCCGGCTTTGACCATCAGCATGATTTTATGCGGGCGTTTCAAGCTGGCGACCAGTTCTTTGATGCTGCGCGTGCCGATGATGTTCTTGCCTGCGGCCCGGCCGGCAATGAAATCATCCACCTTGCTGACGGTGCGGTTGAAGCAGGCCACAGTAAAGCCCTTGCTCTCCATATTCAAAATCAGATTCTCACCCATCACGGCCAGGCCAATCAAACCAATGTCAGCTAATTTGCTCATCTTTTTCTCCTTGTTTTATTAACCAGTCACTGTTGCCTATAGCTTTATTGCCAATTTGGTTTCTCAGGTAAAGCGCGTTCGAACTCCTCCAGGCGTTCCTGCTGATATGCTCCGGCAAAAGTCCCGCTGAAGAATCTGCTGCAGCCGTGAGCAAAGAATTCCTGCCAGGACTGCTCCTCCGCCCCTGGTACAATCGGGAAGAATAACGCGGCGTTGGCCCGGGCAGCCTTATAATCCCCCAAAGCGTCACCGATCATCAGGATATTCTGCGGAGCATAACGTCCGGAATTGGCCAGGGACAGATGTTCGGCCTTGGTGCCGGCTTCCTGCCCGGCAATGAAATCCACCAGCGAATCGAGATTATGCTCCTGCCACTCCCGCCACAGTGCCTCCACCGGCGTCTGGCTCACCACAATGCAGTCGGCCTGACGGCGGACTTCTGCCAGGCATTCGCGCACTCCCGGAAAAGGGGCCACGCCATATACCATATCCTTGACCCGGGCATCGACTTCCTGGGACCAGGCCAGCGCCCGGGCCAGGTCCGCATCCTGGCTGGAAGCTACTTTCGCCTGCAAAGCCGGGATGCCCAGCTTGCTCTCGCTTTCAATCCAGGCCTGCAAGGTCGCAAATGGGGCAGGCTGCAGCCCGCGGGCGGCAAAAACCGGCCATTCACCCGCCAGCTGCAAAGCCCGCTGCAAGGCCGGATAACGATTCAGACCGCGGGTCTTCGAATACAAATTGACAAACAGCCAGACTTCCCGGGCGTACTTGCTGGCGGCCTGCAACTGGAAATGTTTGATAAAGGCCGGACAGAAGCACTCCTTGTGCTTGATTTCCATGGTGTCGAAAATACAACCGTCGCTGTCATAACCGACCAGAAAATCGTGTTTCCGGGGTAAATTTTTCAATTGGGCCACAAAATCCATCCTGGCTCTCCTGCTCATTCCTCCGCTGCGCATGCTGTCAATTTGGCAATGTACGAAATCTTAATGGTGAATCTTTAAGGCGGCGTATGGTGGTATGTAGTTCAGGCTTATGTCGCGCCCTTACAGGGTGCCGCCTTATGCTCCGTTTCACCCAGGGCGGCGCGTCCCTGCGGGCCGCTTGCCCTGGGCTATATCACGCCCCGTTGGGGCTTTCCCCACCCAGGTGCCGCGCATACCGGAATTCCATCTACATCCGCGACAGTG
>JAAZIZ010000461.1 GCA_012800565.1 Lentisphaerota bacterium | reverse complement strand
TGGCTTTTAGGTTAAATTAATGGTTTTGCGTCTAATTTCGGCCAAGGCACGCGGCCTGGCGCAAAGCAGCGTGTGAATCAATCAATTCAGCAACCCCACAAAGTAAAATCAAACCATCACTCATGAGCAACATCGATCTTGAGAACATGCCTTCCATGGACGAGCTGCTGGGCGACAGCATGCAGGGCAACACCTTGAAGGAAGGACGCATTGAAACAGGCAAAATCGCCGAAAAGAACGAAAACGGCATCCTGCTTGACATCGGCTTGAAGGCCGAAAGCTTCATTCCCAAAGCCGAACTGGGCTCGCGTTGGGAAGAACTGAAAGTTGGCGACGAGCTGGAGGTCTATCTGGAACAGCTGGAAGCTGATGACAGTTCCCCGCGGGTGAATGTGCAGAAAGCGGAAATGCAGAAAGCCTGGGATCAGATCGTGGCCAAATACAACGAGGGCGACCTGATTGACGGCACTATCATGAGCCGGGTCAAGGGCGGGCTGATCGTAGATGTCGGGGTCGAGGCTTTCCTGCCGGGCTCTCAGGTCGATCTGGGACCGGTGCGCAACCTTGAGGACTTCCTCGGCAAACAGGAACAATTCAAGATTCTGAAAATCAATGCTGAGCGGCGCAATATCGTGATCTCCCGCCGGGAGCTGCTCGAATCCGCCCGCGCAGAACAGCGCAGCAAACTGCTTGATGAACTGTCTCCCAAGCAAATCCGCCGCGGAGTGGTCAAGAACATCACCGATTTCGGCGCGTTCGTCGATCTGGACGGTATGGATGGATTGCTGCATATCACCGACATGAGCTGGGGCCGGGTCTCCGATCCACATGAAATCGTCAAAGTCGGCGATGAAATTGAGGTTATGATTCTGGACATCGACAAGGAACGCCAGCGTGTCTCGCTGGGCCTGAAGCAGAAAGAAGGCAATCCCTGGGATACTGTCGATGTCAAATATCCCAAGAACACCCGCATTCACGGCAAAGTGGTCAATGTTATGCCCTATGGTGCTTTCATCGAACTGGAAGAAGGCATTGAGGGCCTGGTGCATGTCTCCGAGATGTCCTGGACCAAGAAAATCACCCGGGCCAGCGATGTGCTGCAGGTCGGCGATGAGGTCGACGCTGTGATTCTGAATGTCAACAAAGAAGACCGCAAGATTTCCCTGGGGTTGCGTCAGGCCCAACCCAATCCTTGGGAAGTGATCAAGGAGAAATTCCCCAGCGGCACCCGCATCAAGGGCAAAGTCCGCAATATGACCGGCTACGGTGCCTTTGTACAGATTCAGGATGATATCGACGGCATGATCCATGTCTCTGACATGTCCTGGACACGCAAGATCAACAACCCGAATGAGATCCTGCAGAAGGGCATGGAAGTGGAAGCAGTGATCCTGGAAGTTGATGCCGACAATCAGCGCATTTCCTTGAGCATGAAGCAGCTTACTGAGGACCCCTGGCAGAATATCCAGAATCGCTACGACATCGGCGATGTTGTGGAAGGGAAAGTCACCAAACTGGCCTCCTTTGGCGCTTTTGTGGAACTGGAAGGCGGCATTGACGGACTGATTCATATCTCCGAGCTCTCGGAAGAGCGGGTCAACCGGGTCAAGGATGTGGTACAGGTCGGCGACGTGGTCAAAGCCCGGGTCAAGAACATCAGCCTGGAAGAGCGGCGGATCGGCCTGAGCATGAGAGAGAACTCCGAATATCAGCAGGAAGACAGCCAACAGACGAGCTATACCGCCCCCCAAGGCACCGGCTCAGACTTGGGCGGCTTCGGACAAGCCTTGGAAGAAGCCTACAAAGCTGCTGACAGCAACGAAAACGCCAACGACGCCAGCAGCCAGGAAAGTGCTGACCCGGAGGAAAAGCCGGAAGCATAGGCAAATGTATCCCGCTTCTCCAGCAGGTCAGTCTGAACTGCCGGAGACTGCCGGATTCAGTACAATGCAGACTGGCTGCACACGAGTCAACCACCGGCCATAATGCACGGCCGCAAAATTCAGGAAATTTGCAAAAAAAATCTGCGACGGCTTGAATAAATCCGAAGGGCAATTATATTTTTGTTTCTGCCTGCCATTGTGCGGCTGAAATGGTCATAACTGCCTACATAGCTCAGTTGGTAGAGCGCATCCTTGGTAAGGATGAGGTCATCGGTTCAATTCCGATTGTAGGCTCCACTTCAATCAGTTGTTTTTTCAAACATTTTTTAAGCATATAATAATACATGGCTGGCCTTAAGTAAGCAAGCCGGAACAAAGCAGGAGATTACCAGAATGGCGAAAGAAACCTTCAAACGTGAGAAGCCCCATGTGAACGTCGGCACCATCGGTCACGTTGACCATGGTAAAACCACTTTGACTGCAGCTATCACCATGATCCAGGCCAAGAAGTTTGGCGGCGATGTGCGCAGCTATGCGGAAATCGACAACGCTCCGGAAGAAAAAGAGCGCGGCATTACCATCAATACCTCACACGTCGAATATCAGTCCGAAAAACGTCATTATGCCCACGTCGACTGCCCCGCCCACGCTGACTATGTCAAGAACATGATCACTGGTGCGGCTC
>JAAZIZ010000460.1 GCA_012800565.1 Lentisphaerota bacterium | reverse complement strand
CTACAGCCGCAATTGCAACTCCAGAAAACTGTCAAAGCTCTTGATGAAGCCGGCTGTACCGTAATTCCGCCTTCCGGGACATTCCGTGACCTTATCGCAGAGCTGGATTTCATCATGCTGGAGCTGGGATTCAGGATTATTCAGCTGTTGCCGGTGCATCCGATCCCTACTACCTTTGCTCGGATGGGCCGTTTCGGCAGTCCATTTGCGCCGCTGGATTTTTTCACTGTCGATCCCGCGCTGGCAGTTTTCGACCGTACTTCGACCCCGATGGAACAATTCATTCAGCTGGTGGATGAGGTGCACGCCCGCAATGGTCTGCTGTTTCTGGATATTCCGGCCGACCATACCGGCTGGGGATCGATCTTTCAAGTTCATAATCCGGAATGGTTTGTGCGTAATCCGGATGGTACTTTTGTCAGTCCTGGTGCCTGGGGGGTAGTCTGGGAAGACCTCTGCAAGCTGGATTATCAGAATCGCCAGCTGTGGCAGCGGATGGCGGAGGTTTTTTTGCACTGGTGTCACGCCGGTGTGGATGGTTTTCGTTGTGATGCCGGCTATATGATTCCGGCTGAGGCGTGGGATTATATGGTAGCAAAAGTACGCCAGGAATATCCTGATACGGTGTTTTTTCTGGAGGGTTTAGGGGGAAGCCTGGAGGATACCAGCAAGCTTCTCAGCAGCAGCAATCTGAATTGGGCTTACTCGGAGCTGTTCCAGCAGTATTCAGCCGAAGAGATCAGGCGCTTCCTGGATTTCTTCTGTGCTTTCTCGCCTCAATATGGGCTGCTGGTGCACTTTGCTGAGACCCATGACAACGACCGGCTTGCTGCCCGGTCGCGGCAGTGGGCGGAATTCCGCGTGAATCTCTGTGCGCTGCTGGCACCGGCTGGAGCTTTCGGTATTGCCAATGGCGCTGAATGGCTGGCGCAAGAAAAAATTGATGTCCATGGTGCGACTTCCTTGAACTGGGGCAGTGCCGATAATCTGATTGAGTGTTTGCAGAAGCTGCTCAATCTGCTGCATCATCATCCCGCCTTTTCGGCCAAGGCGAAATTATTGCCGTTACAGAGCCGGTCCGGCAATGCGGTGTCTTTGCTGCGTCTGACTGCGAACCAGGATGACGCTGTGCTGGTACTGTGCAACCCTGACGCACATGAAAAGGTGACGGTGTTTTGGCAGGACCAGGAATTTGCGGCCGCGGGCACCGGTAATCTGTACGACCTGCTGAGTGGAGAGAGGCTGTCCCTGCAGCGCAATTTCGATCGCATCGGGATTGAACTGCCGCCCTTGAGCTGCTTCTGTCTGAGCAGAAAACAACAACCGGTGGCGGATGGGGTTTTCAAGGTTGATGCCAATCAGTGGCAGATGCTGCGGGACCTGGTTATGGACTCAGTCGCCAGCGTCCGGGGAGTAGTGGAGTTTAAGGAGCAGGAGCTGGTCCGGATGGCCAAGCACCTGCATGAGAATCCGCGGGAATTCCTGCGTTCGCTGTATCAGCCCGGAGCATACCTGCCCTTGCTGGAATGGATTCCCGGGCAGGATGAACACCGGGTGGTGCCGGTGCCGCCCAGACATTTTATCCTGCTGTGCACCAGTACGCCCTTTTTGGCGTACATTCGGCGGGGACGGAAATGCCTGCAGGCGGTGCAGGCGGTTCCGCAGCAAGACGGACGCTTCTTCGCTTTGTTTCAGCCTTTGCGGGCGAACGGCTGCCTGGAGCATCTGGAGCTGCAGGTCAGTCTGTTTGAAGCCGGTCAGGCGATTCGCCATACTGGCCAGCTGGCCTTGTTGCCGCAGGTAATCTCTCCTGTGAAGCTTGAACTTCCGGCCACTGAGCTCCAGGATTGGCATTGCGGTCTGGCCAGCACAGATTTGGGCGGTTACACCTTGGCGCGGGCAATCTGGGGAACGCTGTACAGTCAGTATGATGCCCTGCTGGCTGCCAATTTGGACTGCAAAGTGCCGGTAGACCGGACGGTGTTGCTGAACCGCTGCCGGGCCTGGGTGGTTTGCCGCGACTATTCCCGGGAGCTGAATCTGGCCTGTCAGAAGGATTTTGCCGTCCTGGACCGTCAGAGCCTGCGCTGGCGTTTCACTGTTCCCACCGGCCTGGGACAGTGCCTGGAGATGAGCGTGACTGCGCATCTGGCGCCTGACAGCAATACCCTGCGCCTGGTTTTCAGCAGTGAGGCTGACAGCTCCGAAGATGTTTCGGAACAGCAGCCGTCTGGTCCAATTTCATTGATCCTCCGTCCCGATATTGATGACCGCAGCCATCACACCACTACCAGGGCTTTCCAGGATGCGGAACGCAGATTTCCGTCCCGGTTGCAGAATTACCAGCGTGGCTTCACATTTTTGACTGAGAGTGGCCAGCGTCTGCGCCTTGAGTGTTGCTGCGGTCAGTATTTTCCCAGCCCGGAATGGCAGTATCAGGTACAGCATCTGCTGGAGACCTCCCGGGGACTGGGTGACCGGTCGGATTTGTTCAGTCCAGGATATTTTCGTTTTGCGCTGTCTCCAGGAGACAGCGTGACGCTGCTGGCCACAGTGGAATCTGCAGCTGAGAGCGGTACACCGCCGCCGGCCGTTGATGCGACGGCGGTTGCGGCTGCAACACAGGAAGTTCCGGCTCAGCGTCTGCCGGACATTCTGCGGGAGTCTCTGGGCAGTTTTATCGTCCGGCGGGATGATTCACTCTCGCTTATTGCCGGTTATCCCTGGTTTTTGGACTGGGGGCGTGACACCCTGATCGCTCTGCGGGGATTGCTGGCTGCCGGATTATCGCAGCAGTGCCGGGACCTTATCCGGCAGTACGCCAGTTATGAGCACGGAGGGATGCTGCCCAATATGATTCGCGGCCGGGAGCCTGCCAACGCTGACACCAGTGACGCACCGCTGTGGTTGTTCACCGTGGTCCGGGATTACATCCAGGCGCTGGGAGAACGGGAGATTCTGACCTGCCAGTGCGGAAAGCGCTCCCTGCTGCAGGTGCTGGTCTCTATTGCCGAGAATTATCTGCAGGGCACTGCCAACGGCATCAAAGTTTGCGAGGAGACTGCCCTGGTATTCAGTCCCGCTCATTTTACCTGGATGGATACCAATCATCCGGCAGCGACACCGCGCGAGGGGTACCCGGTGGAAATTCAGGCGCTCTGGATTGCAGCGCTGGAATTTCTGGCTGAATTTTCCGGGCAGGCTGAACCATGGTCTGGCCTGGCTGCCCAGGCTCGGGCAAGTTTTCTGAGCTTGTATCCGGCAGCTCCCTATGTAGGGCTGGCTGATTGCCTGCACGCGCGAGCGGGTGTTTCCGCCCGGCAGGCACAGGCGGATGACGCCTGCCGCCCGAATCAGCTTCTGGCCATAACTCTGGGCGTGGTGCAGGACCAGGCGTTGCGGGGATATATACTGCAGGCCTGTCAGAAATTGCTGCTACCTGGAGGCATACGCAGCCTGGCAGACCAAAGGGTAAATTATCCCTTGCCGGTTTATCATCAGGGGCAGCTGCTGAATGACCCTCTGGCTCCCTATTGGGGCGAATACAGTGGTGACGAAGATACCCGGCGCAAGCCGGCTTATCACAACGGCACTGCCTGGGGGTGGATGATGCCCAGTTACAGCGAAGCGCTGTTTATGACTTACGGAGCATCTGCCCGGGCTACAGCCCAGGCATTGTTGAATGCCGCAGGAATAAATATCACCCGGGGATGCCTGGGGCATCTGCCGGAAATTTTCTCGGGTGATTCTCCGCATTTGCCGCGCGGATGTTGCGCGCAGGCGTGGAGTGAGTCCGAGTTGTTTAGGGTCTTGACGTTGTTGTCAGACAAAAAATAAGGAATAAGGAGAAAAAGACATGGCACGTTCAAAAAAACTCAATGTCAAACGGCGGGTGCAATTTGTTTATTATGGGAAAGCAGGCCAGGAGGT
>JAAZIZ010000459.1 GCA_012800565.1 Lentisphaerota bacterium | reverse complement strand
GGTCTCTTCCTTGAAAGTGGTCTGCAGCACACCGGCCCGGGCACCGCCGATGCCGGCAGCGTAGGCCAGAGCAGTCTCCAGGGCCTTGCCGCTGGCATCCTGCTGCACCGCCACCAGGCAGGGCACACCTTTGCCTTCCTCAAATTCACTGCGCACGGTGTGGCCGGGGCCCTTGGGCGCGATCATGATTACATCGATGTCCTTGGCCGGAGTGATCTGCCCGTAATGGATGTTGAAGCCATGCGCGAAAGCCAGCGTTTTGCCGGCACTGAGGTTCGGAGCGATCTCGCTGCGATACAGCGCCGCCTGCTTCTCATCGTTGACCAGTACCATAATGATGTCGGCGCCCCGGACCGCTTCAGCGGTGTTGGCGACTTTCAGGCCGCGGGCTTTGGCTTTCTTCTTGGATGGTGAGCCCTCATAGAGACCGACCGTGACATCGATGCCGCTGTCACGCAGATTCAAAGCATGGGCATGGCCTTGGCTGCCGTAGCCGATAACCGCGACCTTCTTGCCTTTAAGGACCGAAAGTTTGCAATCTTTTTCATAATAAATCTTCGCCATAACACGCACTCCTTCTGGTTTTTCTAGTTACTTTTCCCGTCACGCTGACGGTTAAACATCTGTATTGGGCTGCAAGGTTTTGCGCCCGCGGCTGATCGCAGTCAGGCCGGTGCGGCACAATTCAGCGATTCCGAAAGCACGCAAGTATTCGACAAAGGCGTCGCATTTGGACCGCTCGCCGGTGATCTCCAGGGTCACCGAGTCGTTGTTCAGGTCCACCACCTTGGCTCGGAATACCGCCACTGCCTCCATCAGTCCCACCCGGGACTTCTGGGAGATGTTCAGTTTGATCAGCACCAGCTCGCGCATCACGGTGCTGGCGGGCGGCATCAGTTCAACTATCTTCACGTCGTGCAGCTTCTCCAACTGACGGACGATCTGGGTCTTGACGTAATCATCGCCGCGGGCCGCGATGGTGATGCGCGAGATTTGCGGGTTGTCGGTGACCCCGACCGAGAGGCTGTCGATATTGAAAGCCCGGCGGGCAAACAGGCCGGAGACCCGGGTCAGCACACCGGCTTCATTGTTCACCAGGATGGACAAGATAAATTCATCTGGATTCATGGTATGCTCCTTTATGCCTTGAGGATGATGTCCTTGATGGTTCCGCCCGGAGGAATCATGGGCAGCACTTTCTCGTCCTGGTCGATTACTGCTTCGATCAGCACCGGCCCGCTGGCCGCGAAGGCTTTTTTCAGGGCTGGCTCCAGCTGTTTAAGTGTAGTGACCCGCAGTCCGGTAGCGCCAAAGGCTTCGGCCAGTTTGATGTAGTCGGTACGGCGTTCCAGGCTGGTGTTGGAATAACGGCAACCGAAGAACAAAGTCTGCCATTGCCGCACCATGCCCAGGGCATTGTTGTTCAGCAACACCACCACCAGCGGCAGCTGATGGGACACTGCCGTGACCATTTCATTCATGTTCATGTGGAAGCTGCCGTCGCTGGTGAACAGAACGGTCTTCCTGCCTTTGTTCCCCAAACAGGCTCCGATGGCAGCGCCCATGCCGAAGCCCATGGTGCCCAGGCCGCCGGAAGTCACAAAACTGCGCGGCTGGGAAAAGTGATAGTACTGGGCAGTCCACATCTGGTGCTGCCCCACATCGGTGCAGACGACACAGTCCTTCGGAGCGTGGCGGTTTACGGCTTGAATCACGGTCTGGGGATTCAGCTCGTTCTTGGGCATTTCCAGGCGGTTGTCGGAACTGTTGCGGATGTTCTGAACCTCCTGATGCCAGTCCCGGCGGTCGCATGGCGGCAGTTCGCTGACCAGCTTCTTCAGAACCGACTTGACATCGCCGATGAGCGACACGAAAGCCGGAATGTTCTTGCTGATCTCAGAGGGGTCAATGTCGATATGAATGACTTTCTTACCCTTGATGAACTCTATCTTGTTGCCGGTGGCGCGGTCGGAAAAACGGGTTCCGATGGCGATCAGCAGGTCGGCTTCGGACAGCACCTGGCTGGCGGCAAACTTCCCATGCATGCCGGTCATGCCCAGAAAACGCGGGTGATCGTGGCTGACTGCTGACAGCCCCATCATGCTGCTGCCAATGGGGGAGTCGATCTTTTCCGCCAGAGCCAGCAGTTCTTTGCTGGCATTGGAACAGACGGTGCCGCCTCCGGTGTAGATGTACGGACGCTTGCATTCGCGGATCAGTTTGACCGCTTGAGCAAAAGCCTCCTTGCCATTCTTGTATGGCTGTGGCTGCGGCGCGGCTGCGTCAAGTGGCTCATATTCGCATTCCGCCTGCTGGATGTCTTTTGGAATATCAACCAGCACCGGGCCGGGCCGGCCACGGGCTGCAATCTCGAAAGCCTCGCGCAGCGCCGAGGCCAGGCGGGTGACGTCCTTGACGATGTAGTTGTGCTTGGTGATGGGCATGGTCACGCCGGTGATGTCTACTTCCTGGAAACTGTCCTTGCCGATGGCCGGGCAGGGCACGTTGCCGGTGATGGCTACGATTGGCGATGAATCCAGATAGGCGTTGGCAATACCGGTGACCAGATTGGTCGCACCAGGGCCCGAGGTCGCCAGAACCACTCCGACTTTGCCGGTCACCCGGGCGTAGGCATCGGCTGCATGAGCCGCGCCCTGCTCATGACAGGTGGTATAATGTTTGATGCGGTCGCTGGCTTTGTACAGTTCATCATAGATATTCAAAACGGCACCGCCAGGATAACCGAAAATGGTGTCCACACCCTTCTCCTGAAGAATGCGAATGACTATTTCTGCTCCTGTGATTTTCATATATGGTCTCCAGTTGTTCTACAGGTTAATTTTGGGGCAGTGGCGGGAAATCGCGGCGGGATTGAAAATGTCCCGGTACTGTGCAAAGCATAATTCGAGCAGCGACAGCAACCGGCAGAACCAGCCGGGGACGCAGGACGCAAAGGGCTCGAATCACAATCTGCATTTTGCTTTTCATAGTACCTCCTGAAACGCGATGAGTAAAACAGGAACAAAAAAAGCCCCGGCGGGTATTCCTGCCGGGGCTTCTTAAATTTTCGTTTGGGTCGTGAAACCTAAGAACAATCCGGCAAAACACGAAGAGCGCTAACGCCCAGAAGGACGCTAACGCTCACGATAATGACGATAATCATGTTTGCCAGACTGATGGACATGTTAAACACTAAAGAAAAACCGAATGTCAAATTAAACCAAAAACAAAACATTATTTACGAAACGGCTGATACTATATAGTGCTCAAAACAGCTTGTCAAGACACTTTGTGAAAAAAAGTCAAAAAAGACAAAAAAGTCAAAACCCAAGTTGAAAAACTAAACGCTCCACCTGAAATGTTCTTCAACGCATTTAATCTGACAAAAGT
>JAAZIZ010000458.1 GCA_012800565.1 Lentisphaerota bacterium | reverse complement strand
GTTTCCGGGCCCGGGGTGTGGTGATCGGTGATAATCAGGTCCAGATTGATGTCCTGGGCGGCCAGAATAGCTTCGTGGCTGGTGATACCGCAGTCCACTGTCAGCAGCAGATCACAATTGTCGGCAGCGACCTTGGCAATGGATTCGGCAGTCAGGCCGTATCCATCATCAATACGATGGGGAAGATGACAGCCAACGTTGCCGCCATTCTTGCGGAGCACCCAGGCCAGCAGGGCCGTGGCGGTGATCCCGTCAGTGTCATAGTCACCATGGATAATAATACGATGCCCCTCATGAATGGCCTGCCAGAGACGGGCAGAGGCCTCACGGGTCCCCGATAAAAAATATGGATCGCCGATATTCTTCAGTTCAGGGTTGAGAAAATCGTGCACTTCATCCGGATTGATATCCCTGGCCAGCAATACCAGGGCAGTCGGGCGAGTCACCCCCGCCTCTTCTATCAATTCTTGGACACGGCAGTCATTTTTTTCAGTAAATTCCCAGATTCGTTCTTCCATTAGCCTTTCAAATCCTTAATTTTTGTTTTATTGACACAGCTAACTATACGCCATTTTTTTAATCTTTCACTTCCAAAAGGAGTTTTTTTCGCTTTTTTTGGCAAAAAATCCTTTTTTGACTAAATTAATAGGTTAACTTTTTCAGTCTGCCGGTAAAAAGGCGGCTGTTATTTCGTTGCTTGCGGGAAGGCGAAATTATGTTGCAGAAGAAGAAAAAGCTTGTCCTGCTGGTCGGTCAGTCCAATATGGCCGGGCGGGGGGAAATTGAACCTGAAGACCGGGTGGAAATACCCGGTTTGTCTAAGCTTAATGCGGCGCTGCAATGGGAAGCAGCCGATGAGCCATTGCATTTTGACCGCACTTTCGCCGGCACCGGTCCCGGCCGGACTTTCGGCCGGCTGCTGCTGCTCAGCCAGCCCGACTGCCCGGTGGGGCTGGTCCCTTGTGCCGTAGGAGGTTCGCCCATCTCAGTCTGGCGCCCGGGAATGGAATTTCAGGCCGGCGAACATCCTTATGACGATACTATCCGCCGGGCCCGGGCAGCTCAGGCTGAAGGAGAATTCGCAGCCATACTCTGGCACCAGGGAGAGTCGGATGCCAAAAAGCAGAATCCGGATTATGCGCTTGAGCTGCGTACGCTGGTTCTCAGGCTCCGGGCTGAGCTGGGCTTGCCGGAACTGCCGTTTATCTGCGGCGAGCTCGGCCACTTCCTGGGACCGGAGTACCCGGCCGGACCAATCAATGCTGCCACTCGGGCGGTGGTGGCCGAACTGCCCAAGATGGGATATGTCAGCGCCGCCGGACTGGAATCAAAAGGCGACCACCTGCATTTTTCCGCCGCCAGCGCCCGCGAGTTGGGACGGCGTTACTTCGAGGCTTTTCAGGCATTGTGCTGAAACACCCGTCGAGGGGTAATCGGTCACTTATTGATAACAGTCATTTCCTGTTGCCTTGCAATGGAACCCATCTTTCGGGTTTACTATGGCACGCTTCCAGCGTGCAATTTAGGGAGGGCGCTTGCCCTAGGTGTGAATATCAATAAGTTGCTTTTCCACTGTACAGCGTAACGGGTTCTGATTTTGGTGGCATATTACACCAGGAATGCTGGGGTTAAGCTTTCTTTTCCCCTCCCTCCTCCCGCAGAGCGGGAGGAGGGAGGGGAAAAGAAAGCAGAGGGTGGATGGTTCTCATTTCCCAGGGTAGGCC
>JAAZIZ010000457.1 GCA_012800565.1 Lentisphaerota bacterium | reverse complement strand
TCCAGAGAACGCAAAAACGACGCAACATACCAGCTCCCCCTTTCTGCTCAGAGATTATACCAGGTGTTAGCGGAATTCCTCTGGCGCCAATAATAATATTTAAAAGCTCTATCCAGTCCATGTACCAACTCATTGGGCACGCGGTTTTTGTCGCCGCCGCTGGCATGCCCGTCCAGATATACTGCATTGACTCTGGTTTTGTTCAGATGCCGGAAATATTCCGGCAAGGCGGCAGCCCGGGCGGAACCGTAGTAAACCGTAGTATCACACCCCATCCGAGTATCACTGAAGTACATGGTTTTGGACAGTTCGGGAATATCCTTGCCTGGATGCCAGCGTGCCCAGTCAGTGCTGGCTGTGCCGGCAAAAGACCCCCCAAGGTGCCAATTCATGCCGTAATGCGTATTGCGCCAGCCATTCACCCAGGCAGCACTGCTGCTCACGGTCGTTTCATCATCGCAGTAAAACACGCTGCCCCGCTTTGGATTGCCATAGCTGTCACAAGCAGGAGCCTGCAGATACTTGTGCGTAAGCAGCTGACCAGACCAGAAAGCCGGTTGAGTCCAGGGGATTCGTATCAGAGCGTTATCATCAGCATATTGCTGAGCCGCAATGAAAATCTGCCTGAGATTGTTCAGGCAGCGAGTACTTGAGGCCATGCTGCGCGCCTTGCTCAGGGCAGGCAGAAGCATTGACGCTAAAACCGCAATAATGGCAATGACAACCAGCAGCTCGATCAATGTAAACAACCTGCGCATAGCTCCTCCTTGATATTCGACTGTTACTATTATGACACAAAAGCAATCCCTGCCTGTCTGGTCAGGGAAAGGGTTTAGCCCGGGATTACCAATTCCGCCTGGAAAGCCTGCAAATCCTTGCAGGCTTTATCCTTTGGCTCTCCGTTTGCCAGTCTGCGCACGCAGCGGACGATTCCCTGCCCGGTCTCAAACATCGGCACCCGCATATAGACCATTCCGGGGTGGAGTCCCTGGAATGTAAATCCGCTGCCGATTGCTCCCAACAGCACAGACCGCCGATTGCTGCGGTACAGCTCGAACACATCGCGCACCAGATAAGCGTGATTGCAAAACAGGAAATCGGCCTGCACTGCAAGCAGCATTTCCGGCAGCTTGGCAAGCGTTTCCGGGGTGATTGTCAGGGTAGCCTGGCGGAGCGGGCGCAAGCCGCATTCAGCGCAGAGTTGCAGCATCCGTTCAGCCCGGTGCAGGAAGAAGCGGTTCTGCACCGGGAATCTTTTGTCCTGCAAGGTAATGCAGTCTGCGGTGCGGCAGCCCTCCGCCGCCGCTTTGCACAGCAAAGTTCGCAAAGCCATATCACGGTCATAAGTGACTGGAATCATGCCTTTCATGATGAGAAGAGGGTTGTCAACCTGGAAAACCGGCAGGCAGTGTAACAGCAACTGCTGCAGGCCGGACAATTGCCGGCCAGTAAAAATGGCTCCAGCATAGCCCTGCAATTCTGCCGCCAGATTCCGCCAGACCTCAATGCCGTCCTTGTATGTTATGTCTTAGCCGAAGCTCCGCTCCGCGAGAATGGGTACCAGACTCGTCGGAGCGGAGCGGAGCTTCGGATTTTCTTTTTTTGCTTCTTTTTTCTTTTGGTATCCGGCTGTCAGGTTA
>JAAZIZ010000041.1 GCA_012800565.1 Lentisphaerota bacterium | reverse complement strand
AGTCGGCGAGGCAGACGAGGAGTCCGTGCCTTTGCGGGACAAGCTCCGGGATAACTACACTCCCCTGGTCGGCTTCTGCATCATGCTCTTCAGCCTGATCAGCGCCCCCTGCATGGCGACGATTGCAGTGACCAAACGCGAGAGCAACTCCTGGAAATGGGCTCTGTTCCAGCTCGGAGGGCTGACCGTGCTGGCATATATCATCACCCTGCTCGTTTACCAGATCGGCAGCGCCTTGGGAATCGGAATCTAAAGGGCAGGAAACTGAAATATGATTGAATACATCATCGTTGGCTTGATTGTCGCTGTCGCCCTCTTTGCGGGGGGGCGCTCCCTCTGGCGGACGTGGACAGGCCGGGACACCAGCGGCTGCGCCGGCTGCACCGGGTGCAGTTCGGCAGCTGAATGTAAAGCAGCGCGTATGCAGCTATTGCAAAAAAAGCCAGGCGCTGATTCTGTCAAGCCCTCTTGCCAGGAGGTGCAGCAATGAGCAGTGACACACACGCAGCCGTGGTGCAGAAATTGATTGATTTGTACCACATGCTGGTTTGCCACAATGGCTTCGGCGAGATGAGCGTGGATATCCGCATCCTCAAGCGCGGCCAGAAGGAAGTGATCATCCGCTGCGGCAAACAATTCCGCTTTGTGGTGGACACGCCTGGACAAGGCGCAGAACGTGAAGAATGGCTGACCAACTGGAAGCACGATGAAGAGGACGAAAAAGACGATGCCCCGGCTGCTGCTGCCCCCCTGAAGGGCAACGCGCAGCCAGAAAGTTAAAAACAAAGCAAGGAGGCGACATCAGAAACAGCAAAAAACACACGAACTGTCACTGGGATGATCCCGGGACTAGAAAACACTATGCAAATATTCTACTGACAACCGTTTTATGGGCCTGTGGCGGGACTACGGCAGTAACGAAGACTTACCTGACCTGCGGCGCAATGGCGTGCACAGGAGAGTCTTCAGGCAAAATCGCAAGAAGGAATATAACCAAGATGTTGATTAAAAAAAACCGCCATAACCGCGTCAAGCAGTCGTCGTTTACTCTTATCGAACTGTTGATTGTCATCGGCTTGCTCGGTGCTTTGACCGCGCTGATCCTGCCGTCCCTGATGGCCGATCGCGAGGAAGCCCTCGGCGACGTCTGCGACTACAACCAGGCCGGCACCGTCCGCGTCCTCAAGCAGTTCAAGCAGGTCTTCAACCACTATCCGGTCGGCATGCACACCGGCTTGCAGAGCAATGCTGATGACGCTAGCGCGATGGCTGGCCTGCCCAGCGCCCAGTTGACTCACATGGGTGCATCTACCGCTGTCTGCCCCAGCATCGTTATGCTGGACGCTGATCAGGCCAATTCCCTGATAGCGGCCGGCATTGAATACGTGTGCTATAACGTCGGCTACGAATCGGAGGATATTGCCGATACCGTCAATGTCGTTCAGGCGCGCACCACCACCGGAGCCGCCCCTGGCCCCTGGCTCGACGACAGCGATCCGGCGCAACAGATGCAATTCGATGGCTTCACCATTGAGCAATGGGAAGCCGGCGCCGTCACTCCGTCCTGGGATAGGGCTGGAGGCCAAGGCATTGTCGTTGTCCTTTGGATTGCGCCGACCATTGACTGGGAATATCATCCCGAAATGAACAAGAACAACGACTGGACCAAGGGCGAGATCAAGATGGGCATAGATTTGCAGGGCAAGTGCCCGATTCCGGCTGAAGACACTGACGAAGCCGGCGATCCCAGCTTCGCCTACTACATGGCCTACTTCAAGGTCTATAACAACGGCACCGAGGCTCGCCTGATCGGCACCACTTGTCCGGAATGCGGCATCCTCAATCCCTGACGTGGATAGTTGATGTCCCATGGATTTGGCGGCCTGTCGCTTGACCGACCGCCATTATCCCCGTCCCGGGGAAAATTACCTCCACCCCCGGGGCGGCTTTTATCAAGGAGAAAACACAGATGTCCTCTTCCTTTACTTATCATAAAAAAAACTATCGTTTGCCGTTTACGCTTCTCGAGCTGCTGATTGTCATCGGCATGCTCGGCGCCTTGGCCACTCTCATTCTGCCGCATTTAGCCGTTGCCAAGACCGAGGCTTTTGACCCGATGGTGCAAACTGAAATGCAAGATATCAGGATTGCTTTCCAGCGTTTTTACAATGACGTTATGCCGGATGAGGTCCAGCTTGAACTCTTCCGAAAATACGGTCTGGCGCCGCTGATGCAAAGCGAATTGCCGGGCATTTATAATTTTGCCGGCTGGGACCCGGATCGTTGTCGTGGCTGGCGCGGGCCTTATCTCGAAAGCGAAGGCACCCGCATCATCGATGCCAACAGCGATGGCCAAGCGCAGGCAGAGAGCGGCATCAGCATACCGGTTATTCTCGATCCCTACGCCAAAGCTGACAACGACGCGCGCTACTACCGAGTCCTCTGCGGAAAAAAAGACTCATTTACCTACGACCCTGACAAGCTCGCCTTAGTTTTCATCGGAGTAGAGAACGACGTGCTTAACACCATCGTCCATGACACTCCCCAGACCGGAGCCACCGATTGGACGGAAAGACATTTTGCAATAGGTTCTGACGGCATGGATGCCGACGGCAATCAAAGATATGAAATCGTCAAGAAGCTGGTAATTGACTGTGAATGAATTTACTGCGCACAACCATAAAAAAACCAAGGCGGCTCAGCGGCAGGCGATGACTCTGATCGAGCTGCTGATCGTCTTGGCGCTGCTCGGCGGACTGGCCTCAATTGCCCTTAGCGGCATGAGCGAATATTCTGCCCGCGAACGTGTCGAGACCACCCGCCAGCGATTGAGCGCCATCCATGGCGCAGTCAGCGGCGACGGCGTCAACCCAGGACGCTTCCTCGCCGACATGGGAAGACTGCCAATAGTGCAGGAAACAGAATCAGGCATGATCCTGAGCGAATTGTGGAAGCTGCCAAGCGATGCCTTGAGCTATGGCATAGTGAATTTCGATTTTGTGGCGAATCCCTGGCCTGAATTCTTTGCCGCCTTGCCGGGGAGCGTCTCGCTCGGCTGCGGATGGAATGGTCCCTACGCGATGATCTCCAGGAAAAAACTCTACGATGGCTTCGGCAATGACTTCCGGCTGCTGCTGGAGCAGGGAGGCGGCAGCCTGGTCTGGGAAGATGTGGCTGGCGATAGTACGAAAAAAGACGCTGAAATCTACGGCGTGCAGTCCCTTGGCCAGGACAACGCAGTGGATGCGACTGGCGTTACCCCCGAGTGGTATGACGCGGACAGCGCACGAGATTTTGTCAGCGATTATGCGGCAGGATTCACCTTGGCGCCGGAAACCACCCTCACGGTGATTGTCAAGGCCAGGGATGTTATGCACAATACCTGGCATAATCCGGTGGAAGTCAAGGTTTACAGCAGCACTGTCACCTATAACAAAAATGACTATGTCACGGACAGCGCCGGGCAAAATCTTTTCCGGTGCAAAAACGATGGAACCGTGGGGCACAGCCTGCCCTCGCCGCCGTCCGGCGATGCGCATTGGGACTTTATCCGGGAAATCATCCAGGAGCCGCATCCCTGGCTTACCAATGTGCGCATAGCTTTATTCATCCCAGACATCAACGATACAAGCAAAGCGGTTACCTGGGTCAAGAGCTGGGACCCGCCCACGTCCGACTTTGCAGCGACTTTCACCTTTACCAACCTGACGCCCGGCATACGCAAGCTCTATGCCTACGGGGCAATTGATCTTTCGGGCGCTTGGAAAAATGCCCACGGAACAGGCAGCGAGGCTCTGACGATTGAATTGAAGCCAGGCGCAAATCTGATCACCGCCTATCTGACGGAAAAATTGAATTGACTTAGCGCACAGGAAAAAACTGGTTTTTAACCACGAACCACACGAAAAGGCTTGGGGTGGGCTGTCGCCCACAACCTATTTTTAATCGCCAAGACGCCAAGGGCACCAAGGAGGGCACTAAGATTTTTTAGGGTATGCTGTGTAGCGGCAAAAATGCTAAAAGCGCCAAATAAGGTAGTCGTCGTCCGCTATGCCCACCTTTTCCATCCTGTCCACCATGTCCACAGCCGTAAAGCGGCAAAGGCTCCCAACGGGGCGAGACATGCCAACCCAGGGCAAGCGCCGCCCTGGGTGAGATGGCGTATCATTTGGCGTTCTTAAGATTTCGCACATTGCCGATAAAAAGAAAGAGTCATGTTTAAGCGAGGAAAAAGGACAGCAATATATCTTCATGATGGAACGCAATGGCGTGTTGTCGTCGCGACGTATGCACGCGGTCGCTGGTCGGTGCTGGGAACGGAGACTGCGACTGGCAGCGTATTGCGCCTGCCCGAGGAACTCCTGGCCTTTGCTGAGACGCATCACGCCCGCCGCCTGGCGGTATTGCTGAGCGCTGAAGTGCATAGCGTCACTTTCAAGGCGCCATTGGATGCCGATCCGGAGGAATTGCAGACTGCCCTGCGTTATGAAACTGCACAGAGCCTGGGCGCAGACGCCGATAACTTGCGCCTGGCCGCGACTAATGCTGACTTCTATGGCCTGGGCGCAGACCCCAATACGTGGCTGCTGGCAGCATTCCAGGATGACCAATTGCGCTATTTCGAGCGGCTGGCGCTGGACCGAGGACTGAAATTCCTTGGTGGCGGCGCCATCGAAATGGCCATGTTGGGCTGGTTCAGCCGGCGCAATCCCGGTGGTGAAAACCGCCTCCTCTTTATCAAGGAAACCGAGACTTTCTACGCCGCCCCAGGTCTTGGTGAAGTGCCGCTGGTAACCGCCACTTTGCCAGTGGGAAACCGCCCTGATCCAGACACGGAACGCGACCGCGAACGACTCGAACGCGCCTCACGACGGCTGTCTGCACACGCCAAGATTCCTGTCTGCGCCGTAACCTGCATGAAAACGGCTGATGCAGCCGGAACTGAACGAATCAAGCAATCAGTGCAAAATGCCAGCGAAGTCGCTCTGATTGCCTTGAGCGATGTGCTTGATGAGTTTATCGAGGTCGTTTGCGCCGACATTTCCAAGTATGATGGCACCACCTGTCCACTCATCGGTCCGACGCCGCCGCACCGCGATCCCCATCGAGTCGGAACCTGGCTTTTTCTCGCTATCGTCTTCATTACCGGTGCCGGCATCTTTGCCAATTGGCGCAGCCTGGTGAGAGAAGAAGAAGCCTTGCAAGAGCGCAAAAAAGCCTGGGGCATCCTCGAAAGCGCCCGTAAGAGCGCCAAGGATAAAAGCGCCCAGCTGCGCCAGCAGCGTGATGCTGAAGTCAAGCGCCGCAATGCCCTGCTTAACACCCCGGTTTTGCCCAAGGGGCTGCTGCCGACCCTTGAAACTGTCGCCACTGCCATGCCGCCCTATTCAAAACTGGAAAGCATCAGCAATTCGCCGACTCAGGACTGCATTGAAATCCGGGGCCGCACGCGCTGGCAGGAAGGCCTCGCGGATTTCGTCCGCACCCTGAATGAGGCCTTGCGCCCTTGCGGTATGAGCGTCAGGCAGGATTCTGTCACTGTAGCCGAAGGCGGCCGCCACGAGTTGTCTTTCGTCTATCGAGTTGTCTCTATGGAGGTGCAGCCATGATGCGCTATATCCGCAGAACATTCCGGCAATGGCGGGATGAATTCCTCGCTTTCT
>JAAZIZ010000456.1 GCA_012800565.1 Lentisphaerota bacterium | reverse complement strand
GGAACGTTTTGATTTGCTGCAGTTCACTCCGACAATCCTGGAGAGCAGCCGCAATCGCGCTCAAGTTCTGCTGTCTGCCCGGGGAACAGGCGCTTTCGACTGGCTGCGCATCAGCAAAACCTATACCCTGCAGCGCTCGACACCAGTGCTGGAAATCGAATACCGGCTGGAGAATCTTTGCGAGGAGCCCCGCGGGGCCGGGCTCTGGGTCCGGAGTTTCCTGCGCTCCTGCCAGGACCCCAAGGAGACCAATGTCTTCTATCAGACTCGCGCTGACAAATGCGTGGAACTGGTCCACCCCGGCGGCGTGCAGATGGATGAGTGGAGCCTTGAGCCGCAGCGCGGCTTGTCTGCCGTCGGCGGCAAGAACAGCAATTTCGGCGCGGCTCTGGAAGTGCCCCTGGAATTCCTTGATTCATTCTACAACTGGTTCTCTATCGACAAGCATTACTCGACCCTGGAATTTATCTTGCGGGAGCAACGGCTGTCACCCGGGCAGGCATTCGTCTGCAAGGTCAGAATCACTTTCACTGACAACTTGCCGACTCTGGTCCGGGAGCTGGAGAGCCAGCCGCTGCCAACTTCAGTGCCGGCTCAGGGCGAGCGACTGCTGACTACCGCTCACCATTCCAAGGGCAAAGAGCGGGACTTGATCACCCTGCAGAGTCAGGACGGGCTGACGACCACATTCAGCCGGCGGTCGCTTAGCCTGGTGGTGCCGCGGCAGCCCTCGACCTCAGTGCGGGCGGTGCGCCTGCCTGCCGATGCCGATCCGGCCAATGCTTCAATCTACGAGACCGCCAATGGCCGGCCGGATTATTCCCGGGAAGTGCCCTCCCGCATTGAAAGCGATGGACAGGGCGGCAAGCGCCTGCTCTTCACGGTGCCCGGGCTGGAACGCTCTTTCAATACGGTCAAGCTGGATGAGCAGGGAGTTTTCCGGACCAACCAGGGCGCATTTGTGGCGTTGCGCGACTACCCGGTGCAGGTCTGCCTGGACCGGGCACCGCAGCAGGAATTCCCTGCAGAATTGTTCTCTGGCGGGCCGAATTTGCTGCACAACGGTGATTTTTCCCGCGTCAGCAGCAGCATTGCTCCCTGGCCGGCCGGTTTCCCCACCGCGATGTGGGTGCGCAACCGCAACTGGTACACGTATCAAGATGAGGCGATACACATCACCCGTCCCAGCGAAAACGACAAATGGGTGCAGTTCAATGCCTTTTTTGTCTGCGAAGCGAACCGCAAGTACTTTGCTTCGGCCCGGGTGCACAACGACAACAAAATCCGGGGCTTGGCGGTCGGCAGCATCTCTTTCCTTGATGCTGCTTTGCAGGATTTGCCGGAAGCGAAAATCGCGTTCTATCCTGGGAACCGTGATTCGCATGACTGGAAGCCTGTGAGTGCGCAGTTCTACACCCCGGAGAAAGCAGCTTTCGGAAAGATGACTTTCTTGGTATATGGCGTAAAGGAGCAGACCCTGAGTTTGGATGACTTGCAGATCGTGCCTGAGGACTACAGCCCGCAGGAAGTCAAACTCAAGGACCGTCTGCGGGATCAGTTGCTCACCAGCTGGTACAAACCACTGGATTTTATTGAAAGCAATTCCGCAGCCGTCGAGACTGAGCATGTAAAATGGCTGAAGCCGGCTGGATTCAATCTCCCCGAGATATTGTTCCTGCCGATGGTGCGCGGAAATTACACCACTCTGGAGCGTCGCCTGGCAGTAGAGTTAGGACAGCGCCTCGATTACCGCTGGCAGATGATACCTCTGCTGGCCCGGGTTTCGTACATCAACGGCACCGGCATCATGGGGGTGTATGGAAACACCATCCTGCCGGAACTGGAGCCGTACACCCAGGAATGCCTGAATGAAGCACCGGAATGCAAGGTACTGCTGCTCCACGAGGTGGATTTCAAAAAAGATGTCGGAGAGAAATTCTTGACCTGGCTGACGGCCCGGGCGCAGAAATCCTCGTTGCTGTTCAGCAACTGCCAGAATATCCCGGCAGAGCTGCTGGGCCCGGCGGTGGCAGTGCCGCCAGAAATCTCGGCCTTGCCCCGGATGCGGGCGGTCTCAGACAGCAATTTCAGGAGGTTTCTGAACTGTCATCAGCGCGGAGACCTGCGTTCGGCGGTGATCAGCCTCAAAAGTGCTCAGAGCCGACACAACCCCATTGTCCCGCAACAGGATATCGACAACCGCTATCCTTCTTTTGTGAGCCGCGATTTCCCTTTCTGGGAATACACTTACCTGACCATGGCCAAGCTGCTGCGCTGGGTCGCCGGAGTGACTCCGGAAGCGATATTGACCCAACCTGCTCCAGGACAGGCAGCCGTACAATGCACCGAGGCATTCACTGCGGATATTGAGCTGGTCTGTGAGAATCTCTGGCGGCAGGAGACTGCCCGGCAGAATATCACCCTGGCGCTGCAAGCCGGCAGCAACGCCCTCGCCTGGCCGTCCCTGAACCTGCCCGGCGGCACCCACATCGCCAAGGTGTTCCTGAAGCGGGAAGGCAAAATTCTTGATGCGGCGGCCTACTGCCTGGACATCCCCCAGGAACTGACCGTGAAGCTGGATTTTCCGGCCAGCCGGCGCGGCAATATCGGTCAGAGCTTTCCTATCCAGGCGGAAGCATCATCGGTGGAGGCGGAATTAACCCTGCAGATTGAAGATGCGGACTTCCGCCTGGTGGCGCAGGCCTCCGGGCGCGGCACGGTGCGGCTTGATTTCCAGCCTCAGGCGCCGTATTCGACCCTCTATCGGGCGTTGCTCAGTACCAGCCAGGATGGCCGCGTGCGGGCGCAGAGCTGCGAGGAATTCATTATTGCCGGTCATCTGGCCGATCCGCAGGAACTCACCGCGGTCATCTGGCCGGCGGCAGACTCCTTTAAATACCCTGTTTACCGCCAGCTGGGCTTTAACCAGGCCATCATCTGGTGTCGGGACAATCGCCAGGCGGTGCGGGCACTGCGGAACTTGAATCTCGAGCCTGCGGTTTATGGTCTCGGCTCGACCTCTTTCGATAACTGGACCACCTACAAGGATGATAAGAAATCCGACCCGGTGCGGGTGCCCTGTTTTTCCTCCAGCACAGCCCAGGAGCAGGCGGCCAAGAACGTTGCCGAGCTGTGTGCCAAAAGCGACTCCACCGCTCTGGATGTGAAGTATCACTTCGTCGGTGACGAGCAGTTCATTGGCAGTACGGTCTGCTTTTCCCCGGATTGCCTGCGGGATTTCCGGGCGGTTCTGGAGCAGCAGTACGGCAGTATCGCACGTCTCAACTCCGAATGGGGAACTGCTTTTGCCTCGTTTGCGGACGTGCAGCCGGTGCAGCTGCGGGAACTTGGCGACGAGGCCCGCCTGGGGGCTTTCGTGGACCATAAGGTCTTTATGAACCGGGTCTTTGCCGAGAAGTACCTCGGCAACCTGCGAAAGTACCTCAAAGAAGCAGTGCCGGACAGCGTCATCGGGCTCTCCGGTACCGTCAACCCCGGCTACAGCTTCGACTGGGCTCTGGTGTTGCGGCAGTTGGATTATCTGGCCTACTACGATGGCATCCAACGCAAGCTGGTGCAGGATTTGGGCCGTCCCGGGATGCTGGCCGGGCAGTGGTTCGGCGGCTATGTGGCCCCGACCCACCGCAGTGACGGCTATATCAACTCCTGCTTTTGGCGCGACCTGCTTTCCGGCGCCCGGCTGTCGCCTTTCTACGCCCCCCGTGCCGGCGTTACCGGCGAATTGCTGCTCGCACCTTGCCTGGACGAATATCAGAAGCTGCTGGCAGAAGCCCGGCGCGGTTTGGCCCGACTCGTCTTCAACTCGCAGTTCCGACCGCGGGTGGCGATGCTGTATTCCCAGACCAGTTTCTTTGTTGCCGCGGGCACAGTCGGGGCCAATGAATTTCAGAATGCCTTGTCCGGCTGGCACGCGCTGCTGGGCGATTTGAGCATTGATTACCGTTTCATTTACGCTCCGGAACTGCCTCAGCAGCTCAGTTCCGAGTATCAGGTGCTGATCCTGCCTTGCGCCCTGGCGATGTCAGATGCAGAACTGGCGGCAGTGGAAAAATTTGTGCAGGGTGGCGGCACCGTGCTGAGCGATTTCGACTTCGGGGCTTACAATGAACACGGTACTCTGCGGG
>JAAZIZ010000455.1 GCA_012800565.1 Lentisphaerota bacterium | reverse complement strand
TGGCCAGACGATATGGAATGACTTTCGCCGCTGCCCACGGTCTGCTGGGGCCGGAGAACGACTTAAGCTGTGCCGGGCCGGAGGCGATGGCTGCCCACCAGCAATTCCTGGCTGAACTGGCTGCGGTTGGGGTCAGGACTTATACTGTTCACTCGGGGGCGCAGCATCCCCAATGGGCTGCTGCAGCTCAGCCGGAAGAAAGATTCTACCGCAATGTACAGCAGGCACTGGAAACACTCATTCCCGTGGCCGAACAGCACGGCATCACTCTAGCCCTGGAGAATATCTACGAGCCCCTGCCAGTGCTGGAAAGGCTGGTGCGCATCGTCGAAGACATCAAGCATCCGCGCCTGGGTCTCTGTCTGGATACTGGACATGCCAATGTCAATGCCGCCGGACTGGCAACGATCCTGGCGCTGCTTTCGCCCAGGCTGGTCACCTGTCATCTGCACGACAATGACGGGCAGCAGGACCAGCACGCCCCGCCGGGACAGGGATGCATCAACTGGCAGTGGCTGGCAGCTGAACTCGGTCAGTCAGACAGCCTGTTCCAGCTGGAAACCGAGACCAGACAGGTATCGCCTGCAATCTGGCAGAACTTTCGGGAATTGTTCCAGGATATAGCCGGGCCGGAGTACTGAACCTGAGCTGGTATCTGGGCAAGCCTAAACTCCGGGAAAATGCGAGGTATTTCGCGCTTCGGGTTGCAGAACTGCAAATACAGCTTATATTAAGCAGTTCTCATTGTAGCCAAGTAGCATTTTTGCATAATCAATAATCATCAGGAGACTAATTATGGCACATAAAAAGGGTCAATCTTCGAGTCGCAATGGCCGCGACAGCAATCCGAAGTATCGTGGTGTAAAGGCTTACGGTGGCCAGACTGTCACTGCCGGCAGTATCATCCTGCGCCAGTGCGGCACCAAGTTCCATCCCGGCAAGAATGCCGGCTTGGGGCGTGATTTTACTGTATTTGCCTTGTGTGACGGCACGGTCGAGTTTGTCAAGAGCAGCCGGAAGATCAATGTTATACCGTTAGCTGCTGAAAACTGATACTGGTCGTTGGATAAAGAATAGAGTCGGTTCTGGTGCAGCTAACAGCAAAGCAGAACCGACTTTTTTTGCATTAGCTTTGGTGTGATCGTGACACAGTACAACGGAAAGGACAGAATTATGAAGCGTTTTTGCATCGTCGGCACGGGCGGTCGGGGTACAAGCAGTTTTGCGGCTCCGATCCTGGAAGAATTCTCCGGGCGGATTGCACTGGTGGGCTTGTGTGATTTGAATCCTTTGCGGGTGGAAGCATGTAAAAAGATCATCAATGCTCCTGATATCCCGGCCTATACCGACTTCAAGCAGATGCTGGATGAGCAGAAGCCCGATGGCGTGATTGTAACCACCAAAGACAGCACCCATGCGGAATTTGTCCTGGAGTGCTTGAAACGCAATATTGCGGTTTATTCTGAGAAGCCGTTGTGCACCACTCGGCAGCAGTGCCTGGATATCCGGGCGGCAGCGGCCAAGAGCAGTGCTCCCAGTTTTGTGACCCACAACCTGCGTTACAACCCGGACATCGTGCCGTTCAAGCAGATGCTGCTCGAGGGTGCTATTGGCGATGTCAAGCACATCCTGTTCACTGAGACCCTGGACCGTTTTCACGGTGCGGATTATTTCCGGCGCTGGCATCGTTTTTATGACAACACCGGCAGCCTGCTGATCCACAAAGCCTCGCATCATTTTGATCTGATCAACTGGTTCGCCGACTCCCGGCCGGCGATTGTGACCGGACAGGGTACGCTGGCTTACTACGGCAAGAAAGGCCCTTTCCGGGGCGAACGCTGCTCCACTTGTCCGCATGCCGACAAGTGTGAGATGTACGCGGATGTGTTCAACGACGAGCGTACCCGCATGCTGTATAAAGATGCGGAGTCTTTCGATGGATATTTCCGGGACGGCTGCGTGTTTGATGAGCGCATCGACATTCCGGATACCTATGCCGCGACTATCTCTTACGAGAATGGCATCGTCAGCAGTTACTCATTGATTGCTTATGCTTCTTATGAGAGCATGCATATTGCGGCTGAGGGCACCAAGGGCCGCCTGGAATATCTGAAGCGCTACGGTACCAGCTGGGCAGTTGGGCACAAGGATACCAAGGCCAGTCTGGCCAATGACGGAGTTGATGAGGATGATTCCCGCGC
Organism: Lentisphaerota bacterium; assembly: GCA_012800565.1. Taxonomy (GTDB): domain Bacteria; phylum Verrucomicrobiota; class Lentisphaeria; order Oligosphaerales; family Oligosphaeraceae; genus JAAZIZ01. Next base: position 255 of record JAAZIZ010000455.1, on the reverse strand, counting down.
CTTTATCAAGCTGACCGAGAAAGGCAAGAAGATCGAGCACATTCCGATCACCAAGGTCGAGGGCGGACACGGCGGTGCCGATCCGAGATTGCGTGAAGCCCTGTTTTGGGATGCCGGCACTGATCCGCTGGGTCAGCGTGCACCTCTGGAAGAGGGTATTCAGGCGGTGCTGCTGGGGGTGTCGGTGATGGACTGCATCAAGGCCGGCGGCAAGGCCATTGATGTGCAGAGCGGCAAGTTCCTGTAAAGCCACAT
>JAAZIZ010000454.1 GCA_012800565.1 Lentisphaerota bacterium | reverse complement strand
CTGCGGCAGCCCGCCATACACCGGGTCTTGTCCAGGCCCATAATCACAGGCGACAAACCCTCGCCCGTAGTATATATTCCAGATATCAAAAGCCAGTTCCGGCAGGCTGATATCACGGTTTCGGGCGAAATAGTTGCGGCAGAGGAAGCGCACTTCCTCCTGACGTTCCTGGGGCTGGAATGCGTACCATATCGCCCCGCCTCCCAAGAGCAGGAGGTTAAGCACAAGCAATATCAGGCGGATTTTTCGCCTCGCCCCGGTTTTCCCCGTCCGCCGCTTCTTCCTTTTGGGCCAGGCTGCCCGGAGTCGGGACAGAATTTGTCTCGCATTGACTTTCTTCATCCGCAAGGCTATTCCACCTCCACCAGAGCAGTCACAATCCGGCTCTCGCTAAACTGAATGGTTACTTCCCTGCCCCGAGCATCACGCACCCGCACCGCCTCTTCCCGGACAGACAGGATGCGGACTCCCGCCTGGAGGTCTCCAGGACTCAGGGTCATTATCTCAGAAGCTTTTCCCTGCAGCTGCACTTTCAGCATGGCAGTAGTCTGACCCTTGTCATCCTGGCCAAAAAACATATAGGAGATACGCTGCGGCAGGAACTGCCGGCGAGGACGCGCAACCTCAACCGCAGTTGCCTCCGGTTCGGGTGGCGGTGGGTCGGCTGGCTGCTCCTGCTGTACTGGCGGCGTCGGCTGCTCCGACGCCGCTGCAGGCGCAGGGTCTGGAGTGGGAGCGGGGGGCGGGGTGATGGGTTTCCCGCCCTGGATGTTGAATGCGAAAGGGTTGCGGCTCAACGGCAGGACGCCGCTGTCCTGTTGCAGGACAAAATCCTGATCCTGGAACAGCCTTTTATAAGGAATAGTATCGCCGCCGCCCAGACCACGGCGTTGCTTGGCCTGCGGGATAAGGAAATGCGCCCCCAGGCCAAGCAGCAGCAGCAACGCCGCTGCTGCCAGAATCAGCACTTCCCATTCTTCACGAAAATATTTCCCGATATCATTCATCTTCCAGCGTGGTTTGGGGGATAAAAAAGCCGGCGCAGGTGAGGTCAAAATGCATTGGTCCGTTGCGGATTCTGCCGTCTTCATCCGCCAGCAGTTCCTGGGGCGGCAAGGCCCTGATTTCAAATCCTTTCAACGCCAAGAAAGTGTCTCCGCTCTGCAGGCTGGCGACGAAAGCCTGCAGCTGTGCTAACTCACCCCGCAGAGAAAGAGAAACTGGAAATTCCAGCAGATAAGGAGCAGAAGACTTCTCATCCTGGAAATATGCCTGCATGGGCAGAACCGAAATACAGGCAGCTGGGTCAGAACGCACTCCAGCAGAACGTCGCCCCCGGGCACTGCTGCGCTCCGCCTGGAGAGTCTCCGCCGTCAGAACCTGCAGGCCGGCGGCAGTCACCAAGGAGCAGATGCGGTCCACCGTCCAGAGCTGCAGCATCAGCTGATAATTATAAGCCGAAACACTGTCCTCCGCCAGATTCAGCTTCTGTGCCGAAAGATTGATTCTTTGCTCCCGCAAGGACAGAAGCAGACGGTTGTATTCCTCCTGGTAATCAAGACGCGTGACACTAGTGACAAAATAGTTCCGGCTGCCGTATTGATCCAGGATTTTTGCATCGTACATCCTGCCGGCCTGTCCCAGTAGCTTTTCGGACTGCTGCTGCAACCCCGGCTTGCCGCCACTACCTTGCAGTACCTCCTTCATCTCGGCCAGAATCTGCTGCAGTTTTTTGCCATCCTGGGGCCAGGCTTTACCAGACAGTCGTCTTTGCAGACGCTGCAATTCTTTCTCCGCCGTCTGAACTGCCAGTCGCCGCGGTCGGTGCAACCCGAAATACAGCCCGGCCTGTACGGCGAGCAGTACCAGCAACACCACCAGGACTATTTTATGGGCCGGGAGAAACTTGTTCATAACACTGTCCAGGGCCGAAAGCTACTCTTCCTCATCAGCCTGCGCCGCCCGCTTATCCGGCACGGCGGCAGCAGTCCTGTTCACCGGCATTCTGAAAGTAAAAGCCTTAAACTGCCGGCGGGGAATTTTTTTGCAGAACGGTATCCAGGGTGCGAAGATATCCTCCCGCCCCACTCGCATGGACTCCGGCAGGATATCAACGCCAACGAAACTTTGGCTCTCATTCAGCCGGTGCGCCATTTCCCGCACCCGTTCGTAAGGCTGCGACGGCACAAAATTCGTATAGCCGGCACTGATCAGCACCTCCTGCCGGTCGACACTCTGCGGCAGGCGGCGATTAGGGAACTCCGGCGGCAGGAAGCTGTCTCCCACCGCAGTACGTCCTGCCGGGGCAAACAAGCTGACAGGCGCAGGCGCAGATGTTGCAGCCGGGCGGCTCTGTTGCTTAGCAGGCAGGTAACTGTTCTCATCTGCCAGATAAACAAACCAGTCATCCTCAGCGCAGGCATCAGCCATAACTTGCAGCGCAGTGGACAATTGCTGCCCGGCCCGTACACCCACCAGCACGGGCAGCAGCTGAGACTCGTACAACTGCACTTTCTTTTGCATGTTTTCCAGTTCCGGCAGCAGCTTGGCACATAGTTCCAAACGGGCACTATTATCGCGCATCTGCTCCAGCTGCCGGCCGTAACCGTGCCAAGCGAAAAACTGCCAGAGCGTCAGAGGCCCGAACAGCAGCAGCATTGCCAGCCACAGCAAAGGCAGACGTTTCTGCCGGCGTTTACGCCAGGCAAGTTCCGAGGGCAATAATGCGATCTCAATTGCCGCTTTGCCAGCAGCCTGCAGCGCCAAGCCAAAAGCCACTGCGAATTCCGGTCTGATCCGGCCCTCCGCCTCCGGGCCAAAGACTGTAACTGTGACCTCAAGGCGTTGCTGCAGCCACTCAGCCAACCCGCCGATGCGCGCACCACCACCGCAGATAAACACTTGTTCAATAGGAGTCTCCGCTAATTCCGGACGCTCCTGGGAGCGCCAGTGCTCCACCACGTCCTGAATTTCATTCTCCAGCTGCCGGGCGGCTTCCAGCAGCGGGGAATGAGGAGATTCTTCGCTGATGCGGATATTCTGCCAGCGAGCCATCCCCTCACCTTCCACTTCCCAGGACTGCTTGCTCTGCAGGGCCTTGTTGAAGCGTTCTGCAGCGACCAGCATAGTACCGACGAAGAGGGGTTGTCCGGCGGCCAGGACACAGGCAGTAGCAGTCTCCTGACCGATATCCAGGAGCAGCACCGGTTTGTCGGATGCGGCGCTGTTTTTTTCCAGTTCCAGAAAGGCGTTGGCCATGGCCAAGCCATTCATGGCCACAGTCTCCGGGTGTCCTTGGGCATTGGTGCTGAAAGCGGTGATTTTTTCCTGGATTGCCGCCTCGCGGCAGATACCAATCAGCACTGGCCCTTGTCGTCCGAATGCACTTTTCAGAGGCTGGAAGTCACTGACGAATGCCTCTTCCGAGATTCCGGCCAGCTGGCGGGTCTCAGCATTGACCATCCGGGCCAGCACTGCACCTTTGACGACCGGGAAATCTGCGACCAGAGTAGAAGCCAGGAACTGCGGCATCCCCAAGCAGGCGGGGCAATTCTGCCAACCGAGTTCCTGGAGCCAGTTCCCGATGCCCTGGTACAATTCGCTGTCGTTCAGAATCCCTTCATCAGTATTGCTCAGGCTGCGGCAGACAGGCTGCAATGGCTGACCCTGGCGGCAGCAGATTTGCACCGCTTTGGTGCCGGAGCTGCCGATATCCAGTCCGATATATTTTTTTGTCCTGAATGGCATGTTTTACTTACTGTCAGTCTTATAACCACTGACCAAAGCATTCTCCAGGAGCGAATTCGGGCAAGCCCTCAATCGCTCTCAAGCCGGGCATTTACCGGCCAGGAAAGCGGTCGCAGTGATGCGCTGTCTCCTGCGGGCAGTTTCACTTTCGGGAGACTGTCAGCGCGAGGTCTGAAGAGCAATTGCCCGTCATAGCAATTGACCATAACCTCGGGCTGGGCCGTCCGGCCATCAGAGGAGAGGATATACCAGGCTGGCGGTGTATGGGCAGAACGGGTAGTCAAAACCCACAATTCGCCCTGCCCCGGCACATTCCTGGTCATCTGCAGCCGTCCCTGCTGATCGGGGCGAAGCACGCCCACGCAAGCCAGACGTCGGCTCAGGGCATTGGCCAGCAACTGCCTTCCGGCCTGCAGCCGGGCAATGACCGGCTGCAGATCAGGATACAGCCGGCCGGCACGACGGATATCCGACGCGGCCGCAGCCGTCCTGGGATGTTCAGGATTCATCCACGGCACATCCGTGGACAGGGCGTTGATGCGGGCGGACCATTCCTGGCTCTCCGGGACATCTTGCGGAAAGCAATCCGCAAGGATGTTCAGAAGCCGCTTCTGCAACCAGGTCCTGGGAACCAGTTCAATATCCCGGGCTTCAGTCTGCAAAAGCTGGAGGCTTTGCAGGATAAAGACCTCAAGCTCTGCCTGGTCTTTGACGGATAGAATGAGATTGGAGAGGAATTTCCCCTGCGGGCAAAGGCTGTCCTGAAATTTCCTGGCCACTCTGACATCATAATCGGCAGTCGTCAGTCCATTGGGGGCAAACGCCTTGCTGCTGTGCATCAGTTCTGGAACATCGCCAGGGGTCTCCGCGAAATAGACATTGCCCCAGTACAGCGTGCTCTCCTTGCCGTTCCGGTCAATATCGACCCGGCTGCTGAGCATTTGCGGTATATACAGCCGACGCCATTCAGGTTCGTCCTTCTTTTTGTACTCCAGGAAATACACCAGGTGCATTTCTTCCTGTTCCAGAAACAAGGACTGGACTGCCGTTCTGGCCTTTTTGACATTATCCAAGTACCGCAGGCAGCGTTGCAGGTCGCTTTCCCAAACTGAGCCAAGGGCGGGACCATCCTCGGCCAACAGCAAGCGCAGATTTTTTTCCTGTTCGGGAGTGCCGGGGAACTGGCGCATGGAGAAATCCTGCAGAGCCAATGCCCGGCTCTGGCTCTGAAAATGCTCCAGGGCCAGACGAAAGCGATGCGGTATCTCTCCCCCTGAGAGTTCCTGCAGGGCCAGCAACTTCGACTGGTAGAGCGTCAGGTCCGGCACGCTCTGATAAATCTCAGCGGTAATCTTGGCGTTTTGCGCCTCGCGGTCTTTCTGCGCCTGCTGCTGCTGCGCACTTTCGGCTCGGCGCTGTTCCAAGTCACGCTGCCACTCATCAAGCAGCGTCCTGCTTTTGTCCAATGCCAGGCGGTTTTCCTCCGAGATTGCAGCCAGGCGTGGCTCCAGAGATTGCAAGAGCCCGCGAAGGGTCTGAATATTCATCTCTTCCGCAGCCAAATCTGCAAAGGGGGCGTTGCGCTGTGAGGCACGGGCGCTGCTGATCTGCTGGATGACCCGTTCGACCGCCTGGTTGTGCTCGCGCTGGCGGCTGTTCTTCCACGCCTGCCAGCGGCTG
>JAAZIZ010000453.1 GCA_012800565.1 Lentisphaerota bacterium | reverse complement strand
CCGCAGGGAAAGCGGCAGCAAGCTGCCGCGCTCCAAATGCCCTTACGCCCTGTTTATGTCGCTTTGCGGGAAATTGGGTTGCGACGGGGACCGGATGCCCTTACGCCCTGGGTAACCTGCAGATCGTGTGCCGCCTTTCCCATTGTCCCCTGCCATACGTCCCATACGTCCTATACGTCCCCTACGTCCCCCCCCACGTTCCTGTTCCCCTACGTCCCCTACGTCCTATACGTCCCATGCCCTACGTCTCCTACGTCCCCTACGTCCCCTGCGTCCCATACATTGCCACTTAAACCTGCTCTACAGAAGAGTGACCCGAATTTTCCCCGACAAATGCCCGTCCGGCTTGATTTCCGGCGATGCTGAATTATGGTTATGCCGGTTACGTTGCCTCAGTAATGAACATTTCCAGGAGCTAAAGATGCAGGACATTCTATTCGCTTATCTTGATCCCGGCACCGGCAGTATGATCTGGCAAGTCATAATTGCCTCGTTTATGGGTATTGTCATCGTCTTCGGGGTTATGAAGAACAAGATATTGTCATTGCTTGGCCGGAAATCGCCGTCCCTGGATGATGCGGATGAGCAGGAAAGCGATTCAGCTCAAGCAGAGGTCTCCGATGAGCGGAAATAATCGAGCCGCAGCTGCTCCCGCCGGGCGCGTTGCCGGTTCGTTCCGCGATCCGTCCGGATATGTGTACCGCACCGCCGAGGGAGAAATCCGCCGCAGCGTATTGCCATACTATGGCGAAAATTTCCGGTTGTTCCTGGAATCCGGTCTCAAGGATGCGCTGCTGCAGAAAAAATATCTCGTCCCTTTCACAATCCTGCCGGATAATCCCGAGCCGGACAGTGTCGCTACCTTGGCGGTGGAGAAAGTTCCTTTTATCTCCTACCCCTACGAGTGGTCGTTTGCCCAGTTGAAGGACGCCGCACTGCTGACTTTGCGCATCCAGCTGCTGGCTCTGCAGCATGGCATGATGCTGAAAGATGCTTCGGCGTACAACGTGCAGTTCCAGCACGGACGCGCCATCTTTATCGACTTGCTGTCCTTTGAGGCTGCCGGCGACCAGCCTTGGGCAGCCTACGGGCAGTTCTGTACCCATTTTCTGGCTCCGCTGGCCTTGATGGCGAAGACCGACCTTGATTTGGGGCTGCTCCTGACCCAGTACCTGGACGGGGTCCCTTTGGCTCTGGCGGCCAAACTGCTGCCGTTTTCCGCCCGTTTCAATCTGGGGCTGTTCCTGCATTTATTCTCGCACGCCAAAATGCAGTCCAAGCATAACGACGCCCGTCAATCGGCGGCCCGGGCCCGCCAGGCCAAGGTCTCGCTCCGGGCCAAGCAGCTGCTGGCTGAAGGGCTGTTGGGGCTGGTTGCCGGCCTGCAGCGCCCGGCCAGCAAAACCGAATGGGCGGATTATTATACCGATACGAACTACAACGATACCGCCTTTGCGGCCAAAAAACAGCTGATTGCCGAATTCTCGCAGGAGTATTCGCCGCAACGGGTGCTGGATATCGGGGCCAACACCGGCGTCTTCAGCCGCCTGGCTGCCCGGGAGGGCAATCTGGTGGTGGCAGCCGATATCGACCCCGTGGCGGTGGACAAACATTATGTTTTCCTGAAGCAGGAGAAAATCCGCGATATCCTGCCGCTGCGGGTGAATCTGGTCAATCCTCCGCCGGCTATCGGCTGGGACAACCAGGAGCGCGAGAGCTTCCTGCAGCGCTGCGATTTCGATCTGGTCATGGCCTTGGCTCTGATTCACCATCTGGCCATTTCCAATAACCTGCCTCTGCCAATGCTGGCCCGGACTCTGGCAAAGATGGGCAAATACCTGCTGATTGAGTTTGTGCCTAAAGAAGACAGCCAAGTCCAGCGCCTGCTGGCCACCCGGGAGGATATCTTCCCGGATTATCACCTCCAGGGATTCCTGCAGGCCTTCCAGGCAGAATTCACTCTCCTGCGCCGCCAGGAAATCCCCGACAGCCGGCGGGAGCTGTTCCTGTTCCAGAGAAAAAAAACAGTAGCAGAGTGAGGAAATAGCGGCCGTCCGACCCGTCCGACCCGTCCGACCCGTCTGACCCGT
>JAAZIZ010000452.1 GCA_012800565.1 Lentisphaerota bacterium | reverse complement strand
CAATACAGAAAAGGAGATATATCATGCCAATTTACGAGTACAGATGCCAGTCCTGCGGACATAAATTCAGCCATCTGCACAAGCGTCTCAATGAGCCTGCCCCGCATTGCCCGAAGTGTCAGGCTGAGAAAGTCAAGAAACTCCTGTCGTCTTTCAGTGCAGGTGTCTCCAACAAGAGCGACTGTGCTTATTCCGGGCAATGTCCCAGCGCCCACTCCGGCGGCCAGAACAGCTGTGCAGGCTGCTGCAGTCACAAACACTGATTTCCGGAAGGAGCCAGAGCTTTATGAACACCAGCACCAGTATCCCGCAAATTCTGCCCAAATCGCCTTTGTTCACGGACCAGCGGCTGCTCAATGTCCGTCATAACGAATATGCCTACAGCGCAGTCGCGCCGGCGAGTCTGCAGGAATGGGAACAGCGCAAGGCTTTTACCATCGCACAAGTCAAAATGGCTGCCGGGCTGTTGCCGGAGATACCAGTTCCTCCTCTGGAGCCCAAGATTTGGGGGCACGAACCCTACGAGGGTACCATCATTGCCAAAGTCGCCGTGGAGACCATGCCCGGCCTGAAACTGACCGGAAATTTGTATTTTCCCGGCCGGCTGCAGTCACAAGCACCGGCCATTCTCTGCCCGCACGGGCACTGGCGCACTGGTCGCATCCATAATGAGGAGCGCGGGTCGGTCCCGATGCGCTGCCTGATGCTGGCCCGCCTGGGATTTGTGGTCTTCAGCTATGACATGATTGGCTACAATGACAACGATGAGCTGCTGCACCGCTGGAGCAAGGACATTGACGCTCCCGCCTCGCTGTATGGAGTCAGCGCATTCGGATTGCAGACCTGGAACAGCCTGCGGGCAGCAGACCTGCTCTGTTCACTGCCGGAGGTTGATGCCAGTCGCCTGGGCTGCACCGGCGCTTCCGGGGGTGCATCCCAGACTTGGACTGTGGCCCCGCTGGATGAGCGCATCAAGGTGGTGGCACCGGTCTGCATGCTGTCCTCGCACTACCAGGGTGGCTGTCAATGTGAAGAAGGGCCTTTGCTGCGCCTCAACGGCGTGACCAGTTTTGACATTTTGGCGGCCCTGGCACCGCGTCCGCTGCTGCTACCTTCAGTCACTCGCGACTGGACCAATCTGCTGCCGCGTTATGAGTTCCCGGAATTGCAGAAAGTATATCGCCTGTTCCAGGCAGAAAAGAACGTGGTTAACTTTCATCGCGATGCCGAGCATAACTACGACCAGTACACCCGTGAACGCGTCTACCCCTGGTTCACCCACTGGCTCCTGAATCAGGCTTTGCGGGAGAGTCTCCCCGAAGACAAAATTAAGCCGCCGCCGCCGGAGTTATTGCTGCACCAGCCTGAGCCGCGTCAGCCTACTCCTCAGAGCTGCCGCGAGGCTCTGCAGAAGATACAGCCTTATTACTGTGCCAATGCCTTGTTTGCTTCAGGAAGCAAAGACGACTTTATCACCTGGCAGAAGGAACGGCGGCAACAGCTCAGCGCCATCTTGAACAACGATCTGCATCTGCAGATCGTTGT
>JAAZIZ010000451.1 GCA_012800565.1 Lentisphaerota bacterium | reverse complement strand
TCATTTTCCCAGGGTAGGCCGCTATGCGGCCAACCCTGGGCTTTGAAGATGGCAACCCCGTTGGGGTTGATGGCGTGGCGGTTAAATAAAGAGGAACCAACCGCAAAGAACGCCAGGAACGCCAAGAGATGGAATGATGCTTCAGTTTTCTGTAGCGCTCTCTTTTTCCATACAGAAGACTGGGCCATTACCCAGGGTCTGACAAGCCTCTTGTTTCTGCTGTCCAGGGTTGCAAAGCAAACTTTTTTGCGATAGAGTATTAAGGCGCCGTCTGAAAGCATCATAATACCATGACAATAATTAAACAGGAGAAATAAAGTATGCCAAACAACCATTTCACCTATTACTGCCGCGGTTTGCGGCGCTGCCACCGTCGAGCCCCTTTCACCCTGATTGAACTGCTGGTCGTGATCGCCATTATTGCGGTACTGGCCAGCATGCTGCTGCCGGCTTTGTCCCAGGCCCGGGCCAAGGCCGTATCCATGAAATGCATCGGCAACGTCCGGCAGCTGACTGTGGCGGTGATCAGTTACACGATCGACCACGATGCTTATTTCCCGCACGGCACCCAGCATAATGCCACCCGGGACCTGACCTACACCGACCTGATGCCATACACCGGCGCCGACCCCAATAAATACCGCTGGCGCCCATTTCTGGAGCGCGGAGTCTGGGCCTGTCCCGGCGACTCCATCCGCATCAGCCGCAATTACAGCGGTGGCAACCGCACCGGCAGCTATGCGCTCAACTACTACGCCGCCTGCGACAACACCAACCCCAGGATGAATAAAATCAGCCAGCTTAAGCAACCCGGGCAGGTGGTCTTTTTTGCCGATGGCATGAACTGGAAGTACGTTTTCGTCTGGATGGGGGTAGGTGTGAACCAGTATCCTTTCAAAGCCGATGCCGGATACGAAAACGACAGCGCCACCTGGGTCGATTTCCGGCACCGCGGCACCGCCACTTTCGGTTATCTCGATGGCCATGTGGTCGCGCACACCCTCAACGAAGTTATCGGAAAATACCGATTGGTCTACCCCTTTTATTAAGCACAATACAAGGAACAACGATGAAATTCACAGTATTGTTATTGCTGTTGCTGGCCGGCACGCTGTCCGCTCAGGAACACAAGTTGATGTTCGGGCAAGAAACCGAGCGTGCGGAAACGAAGGTTTTCCTTGACTTCAGCTACATCAGCGCCGAATCGCCGCTGTTCACCCCGAAAAGCAGTTTCAGCCGGCACCAGTGGATATACAATCCTGCGCTGGGCCGTCCCGGTTCGCTGCCGGGCGACACCCTGCTGGAGCACAACCTGAACTGCCGCGAAGTCCAGCTGGTGCTGCCTTGCGAAACCCCGGAAGCCACCGTCAGAGTCTGGATCGGGGACTGGAATTCCGGCTGGCGGCGGTTATGGAACGAGAACACCATTCGGCTGTCCTGCAATGGCCAGCCCATCTACGAACAGACCATCACTCCTCAGAGCGCCTACGACGAATGGTGCAAGCTGGAAGATTATGTCTTCAGCCGCCAGGACCCGATTTGGGACCGCCTGATCAGCCCTATCCTGCGCCAGGAAGTCTTCACCGTCAAACCGGTTGAAGGCAAAATCACTCTGCATTTGCAGAACATCATCCTGACCGCCCTCACTGTCAGCAGCACGGCCGAGCAAGACCAGGCTACGGCCGGCGCGGTCGAGGCCGAACGGCGCCGGCAATTCGCCCAGCGCTACCCCTGGAAGCCATTGCCGGATGAGCCGCTGCCGGAATTGTCCGAAAGTGTGCGCCAGCGCGGTTATGTGCTGTTTCAAAAGCTCAGCGATGATCTGGTACACCCCTGGAGCCGGCCTGTCGAGGAGGAAATCAGTGACACCATCCGGGCTTTCGCCGCCCGCGGTGAACAGGAGCTGCTGCGTTTCGGAGTGCTGCCCCTGGTTGACCTGCCCGAACTCACCGTCACCGTCGGGGATTTCCATGGTCCCGGGGGAATCCTGCGGACGGCTGAGCACGCCGATCTGTGGCGCGAGCGCTACAAGGAACAGGGCAGCCGCAGCACTAACGGCATTATCACCTCAATGCGTCAGCTTGACCCGATTTCTTATGTCCTGCAGAGCATGAAACCCCAGCCCGGTGAAGCCGGCACACCCAGGATGTTCACCCTTGATTTCCGGGTGCCGGTTGAAACTCAGCCGGGAGACTATCTTGCGGACTTGCAGGTAGTCTCTGCCGGCAAGGCTATCGGCAGCGCCCGTCTGCAGCTTAAGGTATTGCCCTTTGAGCTGAATTACCGAGGCGCAGCGACTTACAATTTCACCATGAGTTACTGCCATTGGACGGACTGGATGGGGCTGGGCAAGGACAAGAGCAGCATCCGGGAAGTGATGCGCAAGCAGATACTCTTCCCGATGAAATACCGCTTTAATCCGAATCAGTTCAATCCCTGGGGCTATGGCATGGAAACCGTCTTCCCGCTGGGAAAGATCAGCGGCGAACCCGGCGACCGGCATTTCACCCAGACACCGGAACAGACAGCCAATTTCGACTGGTGGATGGAAAACTTCCGGCAAGACCCCGAATGCCGCTTTATCGACCTGAGACCCCGCTCCCTGTTCCTGAACTGCGGCTGGCGCCTGAAGGACTGGGGCCGCCGCACTCAGGAAGAGCGGGAAAATTATCAGACCGACCTGCAGGACATTGAGACCCTGACCCGGGAAATCGACCAGATGTGCAAGCAGCGCAACTATCCCGAAATCTTCTGGTACTACGATGGCGAGATTGACAACTACGGCAGCCAGTACGTGCAATTCGCAGTCCAGGTGGCTGAAGCAGTCAACCGGGTGGGAGCGACCAGCTATGTGACCATCAACGGCCCCCTGGCCTACAAGGCCGCGCCCCCGGTCTTCCAGCATGTCTGGGCTAACCCAGCCACCCCGATCGACGAAAATCTGCTCGCCGAAATCAAGAAGCATGGACATCAATTCGGCTCGCACAACAGCGGCGACAACCGTTTCCAGGCCGGATTCTGGTTCTGGCGCACCGGTGCAGAAGGGAAATACCAGGAGACCTCGATCTCATACGCCAACTATATGCTGCCGTATTGCCTGCTGCCCTGGAACTACAATACCTCACTGGTTTATCCCGACCCGGAGACCTGCGGACAACGCCCATCCCTGCAATTTTTGAACTACCGTGAGGGGCGGGACGATTACCTGTATCTCTATACCCTTGAGCAGCTGCTCAAACAAGCCAAAGCCGATTCTCCGGCCCGGCAGGCAGCGCAGGCATTCCTCAGCGAAATGTCCGCGCGCATCCACATCGACCAGCGCAAATACCATGCTGCCAAATTCGACGGCATTGAAGGTACTGCGGATATCAAGAACGATGAATGGAACGGCTATTGCATCGAACGCTTCCGCTGGAAACTTGCAACTCTGATCCGCGACCTGGAGAAGGCATTATGAAATATCTGCTTACGCTGTTGTTGGCTTTGCCGCTGCTGATCACCACCTCGCATGCGGCTCCGGAAATCCCCCTGGGTGAAGAGCAGGCGCTGCAGACCACTGATTTCCGCGGTGGTGCCAGCGACCGCCAGGCCAAGGTGCGGGTCTGGCGGGACAAATCCTGCCTGCATGTCGCGATGTGGTCCCAACATCCGTCCATTGAGAACAAGGTCGCCAATTGCACTGGCCATGACGAGGCGGTCTACAGCGATGATTGCCTGGATGTGTTCATTGATGCGGCCGGGCACCAGAATGCCTACTACCAGGTCATCGCCAATGTCAATGGCGCGATTTTCGACCACCGCAGTGATGACTTGGGGCGTAAGCACAGCAACTGGGATTCCGGTGCCAGCGCCAGCGGCAGCTATGGGCAGGATTCATTTGCGATCACCTTGGCAATACCTCTGGCGGCGCTGAATCTGGGCGAGAACCCCAGCGGGGAAATCGGCCTGGCGGCAGCCAGTTATGTGCGGCATTCCCGGGAAGGGCGCTGCGCCTGGGGCGAATATCACCAGCCCAAGACTTGGCAGCGCTTCACTATCCCGGGCGAATACCCGGTGGTACTGGAATCTTTCCGGAATTCCGGCGGTTCCGGCACTCAGCCTTTCGAAGCCAGCTTCAAGAATGTCTCAAACCGGCCCGTTGAATTGACCGGATTTTTCAATGGCCAGCCCATCCGCAAGATCAAACTCCAGCCTGGCGGCAGCGCCGTGAATAAATTCCTGGCCAGTCATCCGGCTGGAGAGCCGACTGCCAATGTCCTGAGCCTGCACAGCGCCGGCCGTGAGGTACTGCGCCTGACCCGGAAATTCACTCCGGTACAGCTTTTGCAGGCCAGATTGGCCTCGCCCTTGCGATATGCCAGCGACTCATTGCGCCTCTCCGGGCGCATCAATGAACAGCCCGATGCCCCCCTGAAAGTGATTATTCATTCCGAATCAGGTCAGACGGTCCAGCAGTTCACGATAGAGCGATCGCAGTTCGCAGTCACCCTGCCTCCTCAACCAGTCCGGCGAATTGAGTGCCGGTACAAAAACGAGGTGGTGAATCTTGAGCTTGAGACCATCAGTTCCCCGTGGGAGGAATAATGAAAGCACTTTTTTTGCTGGCCGGCTTGTTGCTGGCGGCCAGCGGCGCTGCCGCCGGACAGCAGCTGGAATTCCTGGCCGGGAAAGCCGAGACCCAGGTCTTTTTTCTCGACTGCCAGCAGTTGCAAATCGAAACCGCAAGTCTGCGCCTGACTGACTGCCAGGGCAATGAGGTGCCGTTCTCCCTGGACTGGCGCTGGGAACTGCCCCCCGACATTGACCGCAATTACGGCAGCGATGGTCGCTTTGCCCCCAAAGCAAACGGCTATTACTCCAAGTGGTTTGCACCGGCCCAGGAGAGACGCTTCGCGCAGCTGGGCTGGCTGTCATTTCGCAAAAGCCCCGGCTGCGAAAAATATATCCTCAGTTTTGCGACTGGCCCAGGCGCTGCCTCCGCCCGGCCCGCCCCTGCCCTGCGTCCATGGTGGATCGAGCTGATGTGCGACCCGCTGCTGCAGGACCTCAGCAAACTGACTTTCGCTGACGGCAGCCTGATCGCACACCCCGAAGGAGGTGTGGAATTCACCAAATCCTTTTTCTGGCCCCAGGGATGCTATCTGGTCAGCGAACAACTCAAAGGCCGGCGGTTAATGGCCATGACCCGCCTGGCTAATTGCGGCGGCAATTTCAACGTGCCTTTTTTCAACGCCGTGATCAAGAAAACCACGGTGATTAATTGTTATTTCAAGGCTGATTCGCCTACGGATTTCCTGGTTGAGGGCCGGGTCGACAGCCTCCCCGGTGAGCTCTTCCGGACCTGGCGCGGGGGAATGTACCTTGGCAAGGACCAGCCTGCAGGCAAAGGGCGGATGTGGTTCTTCCATCTGCAGTCGCCGCCGGAAAGTGGCGGCATCGACATGCGCCTGAATTCCACCTTGTTCAACCTCGGTGACCGGGCCAGAATCACAGTCGCCGGGTTCGAGCATGAGTTGCTCTATCAAGCCGCCCCCGGACTCGCCCGGGTGGAAAACTGGGAACCGGAATATACCGTACTGGTCAAGCTGCTGGACCGTGACGGCCGGGAAGTCGCCAGCTGCCACAGTGCGGCTTTCCCTCTGACTGGACTGGCACCTGGACGCTATACCATGGACGTCAGCCTGCACAGCAAACGGGAAAATCCGGAAGTCATCGCCGCTCAAACCTTTGCCATTGAGCTCCAGAACGGCCCCGACTGGAATTGATGCGCCGGCAGCAGCCCAGGCCGAGAAGTAAAAAAACAAGAGAATCGCGAGGAACTCAGCGATGTACAAGAACATCTATATTGTCGCCGATGTGGAAGGCGTAGCCGGGCTGGTCTTCTATGAATACTGGGATAAGGAGATGAGTCTGCTGAATCACGAGTTGCTGCGCCGCAACCGCGTCCTGCTGACCGAAGAAGTGAACGCCGCCGCCCGGGGGGCCTTCGCTGCCGGTGCAGAAAAGGTCGTAGTGCACGACCACCACGGTGCCGGATACACCATCATTCCGGAATTGATGGATGAGCGACTGGAATTGATTCACGGACGCGGCGAACAGCATCTTTTCCTGGGCACCAGCCATCCTGATCTGGACCAGGGCTTTGACGCGCTGCTGCTGATTGGCATGCACGCCAAGGCCGGCACGGCAGAGGGCTGCACCCCGCATTCGTATATCCAGGTCGAGACTGCCGCCGGGCAGACTTATGCCCTGAGCGAGGCCACGATGTCCATGGCCATCGCTGGTGACTGCGGCATCCCCTGCGCCTTTATCGCTGGCGACCGGGCTACCGTGGAAGATGCCCTCAGCCTGTGCCCGGGAATGCACAGTCTGGCCACCAAGAAGAACTATGCCTCACAACTCACCCGCACCATCTCGCCCATATTGTCCCGGAAGCTGATAGAGTCCGGAGTGGAGGCAGCTCTGCGGCAGGACGGACTGCAGCCGTTCAAGATCACCGGCCCCTGCAAAGTACGCATCGGCGATCGCAATCCGCAGGTACTGTGGCCGGAAAAACCCGAAACCTGCGCCAGCTTCTCAGAAGCCCTGATCGCGACTCTGCGCAACGTCCCCTGGTACAAACCGGTAAGCGAAATCGATGATGGCTGGCGCTTCCCGGACCGCCGCCAGGTGACGCCGCCCACGCAATGGAATATCCCCCCGACAGGGGAAAAACAGCCCTGAAACCGCTCTGCCGGCAGGAGTTATTCAGCCTGCTGCGGGGGAATATACTCCGACAGGTCCATATAATAGCGGATGCTGGACAAGCTTCTGTTGAAACCGGCCCGGACATAAGCTTTCCGGGCCCGTTCATGGGCCGGGTCCAGACCGGTGCTGACGCAGGCCACCTTGATGCCATTGGCCTTGAAGTGCGACAGTACGGCCCGGTACATCATCTGGCCAATGCCCTTGAGCCCGCTGTCGGCATCGGCTGCGTTGTTACCGATTTCACCCACGCCGGTCTGCTTGTCCATCCAGAAACAAATAAAACCCACCACCTGGCCCGCATCCTCACAGACCATGAAATTCTCCGGTGCTTTCAAGGCCATGGCCCGGACCTGCTCGCCTTTTGAGACTGCGTCTCCCTGCGGGTTGAGCACATCGGAGATTTTATTCCCCAGGGCCTGACGGGACATCTTCCGGATATCACGCCAGGCTTTATTGGCCAACGCGACAATGCACTCCAAGTCGCGTTCCTGATATTGCCGCATTTGCATCATTTTCTCCTGTTCTGAATGAAGGTCTGGATTACTCAGATGGGCGCAGATTGTCGAGATTAAGAATCACTATGATTTTACAGGAATTCCTCAAGAAAAAAGAAAGATTTCAC
>JAAZIZ010000450.1 GCA_012800565.1 Lentisphaerota bacterium | reverse complement strand
GTATTTCGCTGAAGACCGTAACCTGATGGCCGCGTCGCAACAGTTCCTGCAACAAAGCGCAAGCGACTTTTTCGGCGCCGCCGCCATTAGGGTCCAAAACTCTTCTGACTAATCCAATACGCAAATGGTGTGTCCCTCAAGGTTGAAAATACGTCCGGGAAGGTGAAATTGGTGATAACCACTGCCCAGCTTCCCGGCGTTCTAAGTAAAATATCATAGCTATTCGGGCTGTCAAGCTGAAAAGCAGGCATGATGCCTTGCCCCATTCCGGCTGGGCACCGGGCAGAAGATTGGCTTCACCCCCTCCAGGTCCTGTTGAAAAGGACTGCTGTATTTCCATTTTTCCGGGGCTGCTAAAGCCAAGACAGAAATCTTCTCTTCTGCTGCTTGCAAAATATGGCGTCAGAATTACAGTGTCTGCAGTTCAAGGCTGGCACTCTGCGGTTATACTCGCGTTCCGGCCGCAGTGTCCGATTTAGCAAATTACATGCATTCACAGGAGTCTTATGAACCACATTTATAATCTGAATCTGGGCGGAGAATGGCAGCTCTGCGGGACTCTGGAAAATGGCCAGGGCGAGAGCACCGGGCCGTTGACTGCTCAGGTGCCTGAGAATATCGAACTCAGCCTGCACCGGGCCGGACTGGTGGATGACCCGTACATCCGCTTGCATGCCATGCAGCTGCGTGAGCTGGAGTTCTATAGCTGGCATTACCGCCGGGAATTCGAGTACGATGGCCGCAAGCGGAATCTGGAGCTGGTTCTGGAGGGGGTGGACTGCCTGGGCGAAATAGTGCTGAACGGCCAGCCGCTGGGTGAATGCCGGAACGCTTTCCTGTGCCATCGCTATGCCGTGGGAGAGCGGCTGCAAAAGGGCAAAAATGTGCTGGAAATACATCTGCGCAGCTGCTGCAACGCCTTGCGGGAAATGCCGGTGGACGTGGAGTATTTCAGCTCCTGGCACGCGCATTTCGGACAAGTCCGGCTGCGCCGTCCCGCCCATCTGACCGGCTGGGATATCGCCCCGCGCATGTCTCTGGGCGGGCTCTTCCGGCCGGTTTACCTGCAGGAGATACCGCCGCATAGAATCCTGGATACCTACCTGCAACTGCAGGATTTTTCCGGTACAGAGGGACAGGCGACGCTGTTCGTGCGTTTCGCCAGCAGTCTGCCGGTCCTGCGTAACCTGCGCCTTACCGTCGAAGGACACTGCGGAGAATCGCATTTCCGGGGCGAGCAGAACTGCTGGGCCACCTGGGCCAGTCTTAAACTGCGCATTCCGGAGTTGCAGCTCTGGTGGCCGAAAGGGTACGGCGCGGCTAATCTCTATACCGTCAAAGTCCGCCTCTGGCAAGGACAGGAACTCCTGGCGGAAAAGGAATTCAGCACCGGTCTGCGATTGCTGAGTCTGAAGGCCGAAGAACTGGCCAGCGGCAGCGACCAGCCGGAATTCCAGTTCCTGCTCAACCGGCAGGCAATCCGCATCCACGGCTGCAATCATGTGCCCCTGGATGCCCTGCACTCGCGCGACCACGAGCGCCTGCAGGCATTCCTGGACATGGCTGAGGATTTGAACTGCAATATGCTCCGGGTCTGGGGCGGCGGTGTCTATGAAAGCGATGAATTCTATGATCAGTGCGACCGCCGCGGCATCCTGGTCTGGCAGGATTTTATGATGGCCTGTGCGGTCTATCCCCAGGATGATGATTTCGCAGAACAGCTGCGCCAGGAGGCCGAACAGGTGGTCCTGCGTCTGCGCCAGCACCCCTGCCTGGCGCTCTGGTCCGGCGACAATGAATGCGATGTGGTGCATTTCTGCGCCGGCCTGGACCCCAACCGCAACCGTCTGACCAGGGTGATTCTGCCCGAGGTTCTGCGGGTGCTGGACCCCCGCCGGCCGTATCTGCCCAGCTCGCCCTGGGCCTCTCCAGCCGCAGTCCAGGCCGCCAGCGAGCTGTCAGACTGCGTGCAATTAGTTTACCTGACTCCGGAACAGCATCTCTGGGGTGCCAGGGATTATTTCAAGAGCGACTTCTATCGCGCTTCGCAGGCCTCTTTCTGCAGCGAAGTCGGGTATCATGGCTGTCCCAGCCTGGAGTCGATGCGGAAATTTCTTTCTCCGGAGAAGCTGTGGCCGTGGCAGGATAATGACGAATGGAATTACCATGCCAGCAATCCTTATCTGCCGGATGACGATTTGCAGAACTGGCGCACTGAGATGATGGCCGAGCAGGTGCGTGAAATGTTCGGTACCATTCCGGAGAAAGTAGAAGATTTCGTGCAGGCCAGCCAGATCGTGCAGGCCGAAGCCAAGAAATATTTTCTGGAGCTGATGCGTTCGAAGCCTAAAATGAGCGGTATCCTGTGGTGGAATCTGCTCGACTGCTGGCCGCAGTTTTCCGATGCAGTAGTCGATTATTACCTGGTCAAAAAGCTGGCTTATTACTATATTCGCAGAGTGCAGCAGGATGTGATAGTGCTGCTGACCGAGCCGGCCGGCTGGCGGCAGCAGGTGGTGGCAGTCAATGACAGCCTGCAGCCCCGCCAGGGTAAGTATGAAATTCGGGATGCGGACAGCCACGAACTATTCAGCCAAGGTGAATTCACTCTGGAGGCAAATCAGTCCAAGGTACTGGAAGCAGTGCGGGTCTGCGCCGCAACGCAACGGCTGCTGCTGCTCAAATGGACGCTTGCGGACGGAACCAAGGGCAAAAATCACTGCCTCTGTGGCAACCCGCCTTTCAACTTCAAACAAATGCGGGATGTCTGGCTGCCCAAAATCCGGGCCGGAGAATTCTGAGCCGGGGGATGCCACAAGCATTGCGGACATGTGGCATTTTTAAGGCTCAAAATGCCACACCGTCCACAAAGTCCACATCGTCCACATTGTCCACCCCGTCCACAAAGTCCACATCGTCCACATTGTCCACTTACGGCCGGCCGGGCGAGAAGATAATTTTTTGCCCTCCGCTGCTGGTCAATTCGTTGCTCAGGCATTATGTTTATAGATTTACGGGAAAGCCTTTCCGGTGCCTGTGAATTCTCGCTTTTCAGTTATGAGGCAACCATGAAGACATTATATTTATATAAAGTATGTATATCCTCCGGCCTGGAGTTTGATTGCATCGGCGACGGCAATCTGGATTTGCACGAAGGTGACAAGGTCATTATCCGTTGCGAGCGATATCAGGATTTCGGCACGCTCAAGACAGATGCCATAGGCGAGCCGCGGGAAAGCGAGGCTGATTTCGAGAAGCTTCGGGCCAGCAGCGGCAAAGGACGCCATATCGAAGGCCAGAAGATTCCGCTGATTCTGCGCCGGGCCAATGACGAGGACCTGGCGACAGATTGTGCCAATCAGGAGAGGGCCAGCGGCGTGCATGTCAAGGCCATGGAACGCATCCGCTTCCATAACCTGGACATGAAATTGATTCATACCCATTACTCCTTTGACCGCAAGCTGCTGCTCTTCCAGTTCTCGGCCGAAGGGCGCATCGACTTCCGGGAACTGGTCCGCGATCTGTCCAGTATGTTCCATGTACGGGTTGAATTGCGCCAGGTCGGAGTGCGGGACGAAGCTGCCATTCTCGGAGGCATCGGCAGTTGTGGCCGGCCATTCTGCTGCGCCAGTTTCCTGCCCAGCTTCAACAGCATCAATGTAAAAATGGCCAAACAGCAGGGGTTGTCACTGAATCCGCAGAATATCTCCGGCTGCTGCGGCCGCCTGAAATGCTGCCTGCAATACGAGGCCGATTTGTACCAGGTCAACGGCTGCCTGCACAAGCCCCCGGCCGGTAAAGAAAAAACCGCCACCGTGCCTGACGATGACAGTCCCGACCTGGAACCCACGCCGCCCCGCGCTGAAAGCAACCGCCCCGCCGGCAAAAACCGGGGACAATTCCGCCCCCCTAACCAGGACAAGAAACCGAAAAAAATCCCTTTACAGGAGATGCAATGAATTTTTACGGTCAGGAGCTGCCAGTCTTCAAGGCGAATCTGCATACCCACACTACGCTTTCCGACGGCAAATTTTCTGCCTCGGAAGTAATCACTCTGTACCGCGAGGCTGGCTATGACGTGCTGGCTTTCACCGACCATTGGCAAACCAACCCGGTCAGCAGCTATGATGCTCAGGGAATGACCCTGCTCTCCGGTATAGAACTGCATCCGGGCGGCCCCCGCAATATCAGCTGGCACTTCCTGGCCTTGGGTGTACCCGAGGACTTCGAGCCCAGCCGCGAATGGCAGGCCCAGGAGTGCGCAGATGCCATCCTGAACGCCGGCGCGAATTTCTTTATCGCCCATCCGTACTGGTGCGCACTGACCTCGGCCGAAGTGCTGACCATCAAAGGCGCACTGGGACTGGAAGTCTACAACACTGCCACCCGCTATGTCGGAAGAGCCAGCAATATGCAAATCTGGGACGAATGCCTCGATTTCGGAGCCCGCTACACCGCCATCGCTGTGGATGATGTGCACGCCGCCCGCGATCTGTTCCGCGGCTTCACTATGGTTTGCGCCAAAGACAACTCCCCCGAATCCATTCTGGCAGCGTTGCAGGCGGGGCAATTCTATGCCAGCCAGAAACCCCTGATCCATAGCCTCAATTACCAGAACAATATCTTCACAGCCGATTTTTCCGCCTGTCAGGAAGTGCTTCTGGTATGCAACCGGCCCCGCAAATTCCCCGGCACACTGGTCCTGGACAGCGAGGGGCCGGGCACCCGTCCTCAAACCATGACCCATCTGGAAGTCGATTTGAGCAACCTGCCCTCCGGCTACTATGTCCGCCTGCAGATTCAAGATTCCGAGGGCAATTACGCCTGGAGCAACCCGATTTTTCCGGCCGCTGAGTCCGCCGGGCAATAACATTTCTTCCCCTAACCAGCAGAGACATTTATGAACATCCATCCCGACACCCCCGCCTGGCAGGCCCTGGCCGCCCATTACAACAGCATCAAAGACAGCACCCTGGCCGACTTGTTCGCCGCCGACCCCCAGCGAGCCAAGAAATTCAGCCTGGAGTTCGAGGACCTGCTCCTGGATTTCTCCAAGAACCGCATCACTGCTGAGACCATGCGGCTGCTCTTCCGCCTGGCCGAGGAAAGCTCTCTGCGGCAGTCCATTGATGCGATGTTCAGCGGGCAGTGCATCAATGAGACCGAAGGGCGGGCGGTGCTGCATACAGCGTTGCGCAACCGCAGCAACCAGCCGGTCTATGTCAACGGACAGGATGTGATGCCTGCGGTCAAAGCGGTGCTGCAGCGTATGTCGGCTTTCGCCGAGCGCGTGCGGGCCGGCGCCTGGACCGGCTACACCGGCAAACCGATCCGGAATATCGTGAACATCGGCATCGGCGGCTCCGACTTAGGCCCCCGGATGGCCAGTGAAGCTCTGAAGCCGTTTTCTCTGCCCGGCATGCGGGTTTTTTATGTCTCCAATATCGACAGTTTTCATCTGGCCGACACTCTCAGCGGTCTGTCGCCGGAGGAAACCCTGTTCGTCATCGCCTCCAAGACATTCACCACTCAGGAAACCATGACCAATGCCCGCAGCGCCCGGCAATGGCTGCTGACTGCATTCGCCAGCAAAGAGGCGATCGCCCGGCATTGCGTCGCAGTATCCACCAATTCGGAAGCAGTCGCGGCTTTCGGCATTGAAGCCGAGAATATGTTCGAATTCTGGGACTGGGTCGGAGGACGCTACTCGCTGTGCTCCGCCATCGGCCTGCCGCTGCTGCTGCAGATCGGACCGGACCATTTCCTCGCCATGCTGGAAGGATTCCACGCCATGGACCAGCATTTCCGCAGTGCGAAGCTGGAACAGAACCTCCCGGTCATCCTGGCTCTGCTGGGCATCTGGTACAACAACTTCTTCGAGGCCCAGACCCAGGCAATTCTGCCCTATAACCAGTCGCTGCAGCGCTTCCCGGCCTATTTACAGCAGGTCGATATGGAAAGCAACGGCAAGTCGGTCAGCAAGAGCGGTCAGCGCATCACCTGGCAGACCGGACCAATCGTCTGGGGCGAGCCGGGCAGCAACAGCCAGCACAGCTTCTTCCAGCTCCTGCATCAGGGTACCAAGCTGATCCCCGCTGACTTTATCGGCTTCTGCCGCTCCCAGACGCCGCTGGGCGACCATCACCGGAAGCTGATGGCCAACTTCGTGGCTCAGACTGAAGCGCTGGCTTTCGGCAAAAGCACCGCCGCGGTCCGAGCCGAAAACCCCGGCATCAGCGACAGCCTGGCCGCACACAAGACTTTCCTGGGCAACCGGCCGACCAATACACTGCTGGCCGATGAACTAACCCCCCGGACCCTGGGAATGCTGATCGCACTCTATGAGCATAAGATTTTCACTCAGGGCGTACTATGGCAGATTTATTCCTTTGACCAGTGGGGAGTACAGCTGGGGAAGGTCCTGGCAGACAAAGTATTGCAGGACCTGAATGAACCGCTGTCCGTGCTTCCGACCGGCCATGACGACTCCAGCTGCGCCATAATCCAGCGTCTGAAAGAGCGCTCCTGAGGATATTCGGCTTGGCTGTCCACCTGTTATCGGGGCAGAATTAAATGCCTGATCCATCATTACTACATCCTCTGCAGACTCTGCAGCGGCAGCTGCAGCTGCGCCTGCGGGGCTGGCAGTGCGCCGTATGCCTGGTCTGGCTGGGAGCCGCTTTCTGCCTGCTGGCCTGGTGGGAGAGAGTCTTCCAGCTGACCGAGCTGCAGGCCCTGCTCAGCGTCGCTGCAGTCAGCATAGTCTCAACTCTGGCCCTGACCTTTCTGGGGCAGAGAGCCAGACGTGCACTGCGGAACCTGCAGACTTTGGCCCTGGATATCGAATACGCCCGCCCGGAACTGCTGGATTCTTTCATTTGTGCGGTGGAACTGGAACAGCAGAACCGCCCCCTGACCTCGCTGGAAGAATCCCTGCGCCAGCAAATGCGCCACCGTATGGCCGCAGAACCGGATTTTTTCCTGTCAGTCTTCACTGCGCGCTACCGCTGGCGCCGCACTCTGGTGCTGGCCGGCGTCGGACTGTTGCTGCTGATTATAGCCAGTCTGGGTGCCATGCTGCCAAAAGCCAGCTTTGCTCTGCGGGACCTGCTGGCCGGCGAATGTTCCGGCATTGTCGTGTACCTCCCGGCTGATGAAGTCGCCATCCATAGCGATCTGCGTCTGGAAGTGAAAATCACACGCTGGGAGCAGGAGGCGGAAATTGAAGTCCTGGAGCAGCTGCCGCAAGGCCGGCAGCGCTACCGGCAAACCATGCTGCCGCAAAAATCCGGTCGGCTGGCCTATAATTTTTATGATCTGAATGCGCCCCTGGCTTTCCGGATTCTGACTCCATCGCTGCGCAGTTCCTGGCAGACCATAGACGTCTATACCCCGCCAGCACCAGAAGCCATCACCCTGACCACCCTGCCACTGCCTTACACCAGGCGGGAGGCAGAAACTTTCTCAGCCTTCCAGGACTTCACCCTTATCGAAGGGGAAGCTTTCCGGCTGCAGCTGCAGTTGCCGCCCGGAGTCAGCTGTGAACTGCAGGCCGAACCGCCTTTCCCGGAGCCGCAACCGGGCCCCGAGCAAACCATCACCGTCACGAAAACCACCCGCTATCAGGCCGTTCTGCGGGATCAGGATGGCCACAGCGCTGCCTGTCCGCCTTTCACCGTAACTGCCGAGCCCGACCTGCCGCCAGTGCTGGAAATCCGCGAGCCCGGGCAGGAAAGCACCCTGAAGCCCGGTGACGCACTGCTGCTGGACATCCTGGCCCGGGATGACTTCGGATTGCTCGACCTGGTGCTGCAGTTCTCCCTGTCCGGCGCAGACCGCCAGGCCAGGCTGCTGTATGCTGCCCCCGAAGAACAGCCCGCAGAAAAAGAAATTGAGGTCAGCCAGCGCTGGGATTTCGCCGGAATGAACCTGCAGGATGGCGATCTGCTGACCTGCGTGCTGCTGCTCCGCGACAATCGCCAGCCTACTCCCCAGACCACCCGCAGCGATCTGTTCTTTATCACTGTGCGTCCCGACAGTGACAGCATTGACAGTGGTGGCGATTCCGGGCAGGAGAAAAAGGCCGATATTTCCGACTTGCTGGCGGAAGCCAAGCGACTGTTGCGCTTCTCCTGGGACATCCTCAGCATCGCCACCCTGATCCCACCGGCAGAACTGCAGCAGCAACAGTTCACGCTGCTGCGCGATCTCAAAGAACTGGAACTGGAAGTCCGCCGCCGCTTCAACCAAATGCAGACTGAAGCCAAAGGGATGATCGCCGAGCCCCTGCCCAGCCTCTTCGCCACCGCCGGACAGCAATATCTGGCCGCGATCGCGCTGGCGGAACGGCAGCTTATTGAGGAAAGCCTGCAGCCCCAGGAACGCGCCCTGACCGCATTGGTCCGCATCGAAAATGAAATGCTGAAGAACAGCATGAAAAGCAAGAAAGCCGGCCAGGAAGGCGAGGGGGAATCGGCTGAGCAGGAGCAGCCGCAGCACAGTGATGACCAGCAGCAATCTCAGCAGCAGCGCCAGGCTCTGCAGCAGATGCAGGAAGCCTTGGATGATTTGCGGCTGCTTGCAGCCCGGCAGGAGCAGCTGAACCGTGACAGCGCCGCGGCCAGTGCCCTGCCCGCCGCATTGGCAGAACGGCAGGGCAACCTGATGGCAGACAGCGAAAGCCTGCGCCAACGCCTCGCAGAGCTCCCGGACGCCAGGAGCTGCAGCGCCAGTCTGACCGCCGCCGGCCAGGAGATGCGCCGCGGCACCGCGGCCTTGCAGCGCTCCGATTTGCGAACTGGCACCATCCACGGTCAGCGCGCCCACAATCATCTGCTGGAGTCATTGCGCAATCTGGAGAATGCTTTGCGTACTGCCAGCGCCAACCAGATCGCCCGCCTCAGCGAACAGGCTGCCGGACTGGCAGAGCAGCAGCGCCAGGAGAGCGAGAATTCCGCCTCTCTGCCGGACCATCCCAACGCCGCCCAGGAGGCGCGCGAGCGGCAGCGGCAGTTGCGGGAACAGACCGGGCAGCTGCGCCAGGAAGTCGCAGAGACCAGCACCCTGCTGGAAAATGATTTCCCGGAAGTCGCCCAGTCTCTGCGTAAAGCCTTAGAGCAAGTCGAACAGCGCGGGCTGCAGAAAAGCCAGACCAGAGCTCAGAACGCACTGCTCTACAAGCGCTTTGAGGCTGCGGCAAAAGAGCAGCGCGATGCCGCCAATCTGCTGCAGTCTTTTGCCCAGGACCTCAGCGACAGCGCCAGTAAGCTGCCGCCTGTCAGCAGCGAGGATTTACGGCAGATGCTGGAGCAGCTGCAGCGCCATGCCGAAGAGATGCAGTCGGCCGGGCAGCAATCGTCCCAGGAACGCGCCCGTGAACGCATGCAGCAGGTGCGCGACAGCGCCTCGCGGTTGCTGCAGAATGCCGCGGAAGTCCTGCAGGACCCCCGTTTGCAGCAGATCAGCGATTCTCTCCAGGTACCCATAGGCGAGAGTCCGAGCAGCGAGGTCACCCAGCACACTCAGTCGCTGTTCCGGGCCGCCAGCGAGGTTCTGCTGCAATATCTGGCCCGCTATGATCTGCAGAACCGCCAGAAGTTCAGCCGACAGAACATCCCCCCGCCCAAGAAGTACAAACGGCAGGTCCAGGAGTACTTCAAAGAACTCGGCACCGGGGAATAATTTTCCGGGGGGCGCCAGCGCCAGACCCTGGCAATCTCTGCGCTCCTGAAGGACATACAAGGAATGGAAATATTTCAGCAGACCAGCATTGACTGGGCACCCGTCTGCCCCTGGTATATCATCCTCGCCTGGCTGGCGCTTTGTCTGCTTGCCGCCGGGCTGAGCTGGCGGCGTTTCCGGCATAATATGAGCCTGCCCCGGCGGCTGCTCCTCCTCTTTCTGCGTCTGCTGGCGCTGGCGCTGGCCACACTGCTGTTGCTGCAGCCAGTCATCAACCGCTCAGAACCTGAACCCGGGGCTTTCCGCATCGCCATTCTGGCCGATCTGAGCCGCTCCCTGCAAGTCAGCGATGCTGTCAATGAGCCGAACCGCCTCACCCAGCTGCACACTCTGCTGCAAAGCGACACCATCCCCCAGCTGGCCCGGCAGGGCGAACTGGAAATCTGGGGTTTCAGCGACCAGCTGCAGCGCCTGTCCGGCATTCCCCGGATGCTCACCCCCCTGCCCGGCAACACTGATCTGGGGGAGGCTCTGCGCCGGGCAGCCGAAGGCCAGCCAGGTGCTGCGCCCCTGGGCGCAGTGCTGCTGTTCAGCGACGGCCGCGATACAGCCAGCAACAGCGCCACTGCCGTGGCGAAGCAGTTCAAGCAGCAGCAAGTCCCCATCTCCTGTGTTGGCATCGGCAAACTCAGCCCCGGCCTGGATACCAAGGTCCGCTTTGCCATCACCACTCTGGCGCCAGTACCCCGCGATCATGAATTCATTCTGCCGGCCAGCATCGAAAGCACCTTCCCCGGGACCGAGACTCTGACCGTGGAACTGCTGGAAAATGGCCAGGTCATCCAGAGCTGGGAATGCGCCATTGAGCCCGGTGCCAATACCGTCGAATTCTCTCTGCGCTCGCCCATTGCCGGTTTCCGTACCTACGCTGTCCGGCTGCAGGCACCCGCCGCCGATAACCGCCTGGACAATAATCTCGACTTCATCAATGTCAGAATCCTCGAACCGGACCGTTTCTCCCTGCTCTATCTCGGCGGCGCCCTGGACTGGGAATGGCGCTTCCTGCGCATCCACGCCGAACGCAACGAACAACTGAACCTCGCCGCCATCATCCAGACCGGCAGCAACAATTTTTTCCGCAGCGGCCTGTCCGAGAAACAGCTGGAAGGGCTCAGCGCCTTTCCTGAGCAGGCGCTCTTCTATGCCCCCTTTGACGGCGTACTTCTGGACAGCCGGGCCGCCGCCAGACTCAGCCCCGCAGGGCGGCAGGCACTGCTGGCTTTCTGTGAGCATAAGGGCGGCGGACTGCTGTTGCTCGGCGCAGCCGCTCAATTCCCGCCCGAATTCCGGCCCTTGCTGCCTTTCTTGCAAGCCGAGCCGGCTCTGGCCAGCAGCAGCATGCGTCTGCAGACCAGCAGCGAGCTGATTTTTTCCCGCGACCAGAGCCGCATTCTCAGTCCCGCCCAAGGGCTGCCCCTGCCCCCGGGCAGCGAACTGCAGGTCTGCCGCCGCAACAAACGCGGTGCCCGGACGGCCCTGAGCCTGGGCGACAGCCAGGATTCACTGCTCAGCGCCCAGACTTACGGCGCCGGACGCTCCGCTTTCCTGGGTTTGTCCGAGACCTGGAAATGGCGATTTATGGACCACGCCGGCGAGACAGTGCATCAGACTTTCTGGAACTGCCTGCTGGTCTGGCTGGCGGAACAGCATCAGCCCCAGCTGCAGCCCGGCAATGACGGCGCCAAGGTCGCGGTCGATGAACCCACGTCGGTCAGCCTGGAAATCCTGGGCAGCGATTTTCTGCCGGCGGCGGATGCGCTTGCCAGCGCGGTGATTACCGCTCCGGACGGCAGCCTAAGTGAGGTGCGTCTGGAACCGGCCTGGGACCAGCCGGGACAGTATTCGACGCAATATTTGCCGCCGGCGGCAGGTGAATACCGGGTCCATTACCAGGTCAAGCTGCCGGAACAGTCTTTCACCAGCGAGAGCATGTTCCTGGCCCGGCAAAGCGGCCCGGAAATGGCCGATACTGACTTCAACGAAGAGTTGCTGCGTGACATCGCCCGCATCAGCCAGGGAAACTATTATACCCCGCGGCAATTCTCACAGGGGATTGGGCACCTGCCGCTTTCGCCCCGCCTGCCTCAGCGCAGCAGCCGGCGACCGCTGGCCTCGTCCTGGCTGCTGTTCGCGGCTATCACTGCAGCCTTTCTGGCGGAATGGGCCGCCCGACGCCACCTGGGCCTGAAATAATGCGCCCTGCCGGAAGCACTGGCAGACGGCCATAGTAATTGAAAAAACACCCCCGGTTTCCGCGTAGAGCCACTCAGTTCCAGTCAGCAAACGTTGCGACTGCCGATACCGCCTCCAGGCAGCCCAGCTTCGCCGCCAGCGGGAAGAGGAACTGGTACTCTGGAGGAACTTCACCGATAAACGCGATGCTCTTCGGCAGCAATAATGCGGCATTATGCGGCAGATCGCCGGTCTTCAGCACATTCAGGAACTCCGGGCCGCCATTCCAGTGCGTGACAATCGGCTGCTTCAGCACCACACCCCGGCACTCCGGGTCCAGCAGTGCGGCATAGATAGCCAGGGCGGCAGACTCGCCGGTGCCGAAATAATAGAGCCCGGTCAGGCCGGGAATAGCTTCGCGGGCCACTCTGCCGCCCTGCAGCAGGTCGAGCGTCTGCCGTTCATAGAGCGTCTGCCCGACCAGGGGAAAGGCGCGGCGACAAGTCCACAACAAGCCTGCGCCGATGGACGTGGCGCCGGTGCCGCGCACCTCAACGCAGCCGCGGATATACCGGCCTTTGCATTTGCTTTCAGCCAAATCAGACGCTTGCAGGCTGAACGAGGTGCGTGCCTCCTGTGACAATGGCCCCAGCAGCATCTTGCGGGACGCGGAATACTGCAGCGGCAAAGCGGCCTGCAGGCGGATGGGCATATCCGGCTCAGAACAGAATTCAAAGGTCCGGTACAGGAATTCATCCGTCTGCCCTTGAGGGCGGTATTTCCATTGCGGATAAGTGCGCAGGCTTTTAAGCAGGTTATTGAAAGTCAAGGAGCGCAGCCGGTTCAGCGACTGCTCCTGATGGACTGCGAACGACTGCTTGTCCTCCGGGAGGTCACCCGCAGGCAGCGGAATAAAGAAATCCTGCACTGTGGCCAGACGGTCGCCTGCAGGAGCCTGCTCCCCGGGAGCATAGACCGCCAGGCTTTCAGCCGGGAGCTTACTGCCGTCAAAATCATCCCGGACCGGCTGCGCGTCACCCTGGAGAAATTTTCCGAACCAGGAGAACAGTGCCAGTCGGCATTTGCTGGTCTGGCCGTGTTTATTAACCGCCTCATGCAGGTGGATATGCTCTTCCTGGCCATACAGCCGGTACACATGCCGGGCGCGCTGGAAGACATCGCGGAAAGCATAAGGGCGGAACAGTATATCCTCGGTGCTGGCGGAAATCATCAGCGGTCGGGGTGCGATCAGCGCGGCCAGGTCGGGCAGGTCCCAGCCCAGGTGATTCACCCAGAACGAGCAGTCACAATGGCCGTCAATGGTGCGGTCATAGATATGCTGGAAGAGATTGCCGGTCTGGCAGGAAGGCACCACGACCTTCAGCCGCGTATCGGCCGCACCGGTAAACCAGGAAATGGTGCCGCCGCCGGAATTGCCGGTGATGCCCACCCGGGAGGCATCAATCTCCGGCAGGGTCTCCAGATAATCGATGGCCCGCATTGCGGTCCAGACTTCCATCCCCGCCGGAGTATATCCCTGGCTGTACCAATGCCAGAAGCCGAAACTGTAGGTGCCGTGATGGATGCCGCGGTTCTCGCCGATCTGGATGGCATCCAGGATAAAAACCGCATAACCGTGCTGGGCGAACCAGCGCGCAAACTCCTGATACCAGACCTTGGCCGGGTCTGCATGCCCGCAGACATAAATCACGGCCGGGAAAGGCCCGGGACGGTCCTGGGGGACATACAGATTCGCCGTCACCCGGCAGTCCGGCAGGGGCTGGAAATGCAGCTTCCGGATGGCAAATGTTTTTTCCTCGACTATGCCGGTGATTACTGGTGCGAGGTCACTGCGCTGGGGCAGAGGGTCCAGCCCCAGCATCCCCAGCCAGGCCCGGCGCCGCTCCGGCAGGGCCGCTTCCCAGGAAGATAAATCCGGCAGCAGTGCCAGACATTGCGACGAAAGCCGCTCGGCGGCCGAACACAAGCATTGATAGAGCATAAGACCTCCCGCATAAACGCATGATTACCGCACAAGATGATTTTTACCGCCGGAGCCGGCCTGACCGGAATACCGCGGTTCAGAGTCCTTCGCTCAAGGCCAGCCCCCGCCGGAAAGCGGCGATATTGCAGGCCAGCGCCTTTTCTTTCACGCAGAGCGCGAGTGCTGCCTCCCAGGCATCCAGCGGCAGCGGCAAATGCCGGGCCAGAGCGCCCAACAGAACGACATTAGCGGCCCGGGCTTCGCCCAGGGCTTTGGCCTCGCCCAAAGCATCAATATAAGCCAGGCGCCGGAAACTCTGGCGCAGCAGCGGCTCCGGCTCGGGGTATGTCGCCCCGCCGGATGAAACCGTGACCGGGATGACCCGCTGGGTCGAAACCACCGCCAGCCCGTCGGGACGCAGGAACTGGCGGCAGCGCAAGGCCTCGATGGCTTCCAGCGCCAGCAATGCATCGGCAGTACCTTCTGTGACCAGCGGGCTGTGCACTTCCTGCCCGAAACGGATATGGGCCGTCACTGATCCGCCGCGCTGGGCCATGCCGTGCACCTCATTGGTCTTCACCCGCAGGCCGCAGGACTGCGCCGCCCGGGCAGTGACCTCGCTGGCCAGCAGGATGCCCTGCCCGCCTACGCCGACCATAATCAGGCTGCAAGTATTGGTAATCTTGTTCATTTGCTCTCCTCCTCGCCAAGCGGTCCGATGGCCTGGAATTTGCAGACCTCGGCACAAGTGCCGCAACCGGCACAGAGCAGCTGGTTGATACGGATTTCGCCCTGATGATTCTCAATGGCCGGACAGCCCAGCTTCAAGCAGGCCCGGCAGCGGCGGCACTTCTGCGGATCAATGCTGTGCCGCGGCCCTACCGGCTTGCGTTCATGCAGGGGACAGGGTGCACGGGATATGATCAGAGACGGCTCTGCCGCCGCTACCTCTTCCCTCAATGCTGCCTGGACTTCCTTGAGGTTATAAGGATTGACGGTTCTGACCCGCCTGACCCCGCAAGCCCGGCCGATAGCTTCGATTGAAGCGGCGCTGGTCTCCTCGCCCTGCAGCGTTCGGCCAGTGCCGGGGTGGTCCTGGTGTCCGGTCATGGCGGTAGTGCGGTTATCAAGCACCACAATGGTGGCAGTGCCGCGGTTATAGACGATATCCAGCAATCCGGTGATGCCGGAGTGAAAGAAAGTCGAGTCTCCGACCACGCCCACGATCTTGCGCTTCTCGCCGGCTTTCTCCAGTCCGTGGGCCATGGAAATTCCTCCGCCCATGCACAATATCACATCGGTGCGGTTCAGGGGCGGGAAAACAGCCAGGCTGTAGCAGCCGATATCGCCGGTGACCACCACATCGAATTTGGTCAGGCCATAGAACAGCCCCCGATGCGGGCAGCCGGGACAGAAGACGGGCGGGCGGGCAGGAAGCTCAAGCCCAGGCAGGCTCTGCGCTCTGGGCGCTGTCTCCCGGCCTTCCAGACGGTCTTTGACTGCCTGCAGCTTCGCCACCGACAGTTCGCCGCAGGGGGGAAACAACTCACGTCCGCGGCATTTCAGACCCAGGGAGCGGACCCGCTCCTCCAGGAAATCATCAAGTTCCTCCAGCACCACCAGTTCCTGCACCTGCTCTGCGAAAGTGCGCAGGAGCTGGTCCGGGAACGGGAACGACCAGCCCAGTTTCAGCACTGAGGCCTCGGGAAAGACTTCGCGGACATACTGGTATGTGATGCTGGCGGTAATAATGCCCAGCCGGGGCGAGCGCATTTCGCAGCGGTTCAGCGGCGATTCTGCGGCGGCGGCAGCCATAGCC
>JAAZIZ010000040.1 GCA_012800565.1 Lentisphaerota bacterium | reverse complement strand
GGACTCCATCTGCGCCTGGCAGCGGCAGCACCCCGGTCTCGCTGCCCGCCTCGCCAATGATGCCCGCCCCCAGCAGCGCATCCTGCTCGCACCCGTGCCGGTTTATTTTGGCACCCTGCCCCCTGCGGAGGAACAGGAGACAGACTTCGGCCCAGCTCAGGAAGATATCGAAGCCTATCTCCAGTACTGGCACAAGCTCTGCCAGGATAAATTGCCGCCAAGCCTTCCCCCTCCTCAGCCCGATGCTCCCCTGCTGCCGCCTGCCGCCTGGCGGATGGTCTTCAGTCAGCAGGACTATCAGTACGGCGTGGTGCATCTGTATCAGGCCATGAGCCGCCCCGGTCTGAACCAGCAGCAGCGGACTCAGCTGCAGTGTCTGGCTCTGTTCCAGCAACAGCAGCAACTCCTGTCCCAGGCTCTGAATGACTTGGCCAAAGTGAACCGCGGACAGGCGGACAATTTCCCGGCCATGGTCGTTAATCTGCGTCGTCTGCAGCAATTCCAGCAGCAATTCGCAGCCCTCCTCAGCGAGCATATCCTGCCGGAATTATGCAATGCCGCGACAGCTTTTCTGCAGCCGGTGCTGCCTTTGCTGCAGCACCCTGATTGCGGTCAGCCCCAGTCCATACTGCCGTCGCTGTGGATGGCAGTCCCCGCCGATTCGCAGCCGGCCCTGCCCTTGCACAGCCGCGACAGTGCCGACTGGCGGGCCTTGCAACCATCCCCCTGCCGCTATGCCGCATTGGACGAATCTGCCGGCGGGGTGACTCCGGCTGCATCCCATACCTGGCTGGTGATGAGTTTTGCCGCTCCCACGCCGCAGCCGGGGAAAACCTGTCACCTGGCCATCCTGCCCCTGCCGTCTGACAGCGAAGTATATTTCCAAGGTCAGGCGGTCGCTTTCCAGCCTGCCCAACCGCTGTTCATCGCCCTGCCCTCTCCTGAACAGCAGGACCAGGAATTCCTGCTTGCCATCAAATTCTCCGCCCCGGAACTGGGACGACAAATATGCCCGCCGTGGATTTGTGCGAAAGAACCTTCGACCGATGCAACTAACAATACTGTCAACTAAACTGGCAAGGACAACATCATGAGCAAAAAAGTCTACTCGGCGACCGTTACCCCGCTGCTGGCTGACGGCAGCCTCGACACCAATGGCCTGAAAAACATCCTAGAGCGTAATATCCGGCACGGATTGGACGGTGTTTTCCTGCTGGGATCAATGGGTGAATGGGGCAGCTTCGACCAGGGCTTCAAAAAAGAATTAGTCCGCCATTGCGTGGACTGCGCCGGCAAACGTCTGGAACTGCTGGTCGGCATCAATGCCACCAGCCTCGGGTTGTCGCTGAAAATCATGGAATCATACGCGGATTTGGCTTTTGACAGCTATGTCTTTATGCTGCCCGGACGCACCTCTTCGCTGGACCCGGTAAAATCAATTCTGCGTGTTCTGGATGCCTCGGACCGGAGCGTCTACTACTACCACTGCCCTCCCAACAACAACATCAATCTCAGCCTTGATGATTTTGCCAAAATCATGGCCCATCCCAAACTCAAAGGCATCACGAACTCTGCCTCCAATATGTGGCTGCGCCGGGAATTGATCTGCCTTAAGCGTGAGCGCGGTTTCTCCACCCTGCTTCTGGAAGGGCAGGAATGGGCTACTGACGAGGCCATGATTGTCGGCTATGATGGCATGCTCTGCGGCATGGGTGCGCTGGCCTCGAAAGTGATGGTCGGCATTGCCCGCGCGGTGGATGCCGGGCAGATTGCTGAAGCGGTCCGCCTGCAGAATATCTTCATCGACATCTTCCACGGTGTCTATGGCATTGACTTGGCAACCGTCTGGTCCGGGCAGAAATTCGCCTTGCAGAAACTCGGGCTGATTGCCAGTCCACTGACCCTGGCCCAGGAGATGTCAACCCTTGACGCTGCCGCCAAGCAGCGCATTGAGACCTGCCTGAAGCAGTACCAGAAGGAGCTTGACTGATTATGCTGCGCTACCAGGAAAACAACGAACTGCACCGCGATTTCCACGGCACCACCAACACCACCCTGAATTATATCGCCGAGAAGTACGGCGTCGACGCAGTCCGGGAAATTCTGCGCCGGACCGGGCGCGAGGTGTACAAATCGATCCGCGAGAAACTCGCCCGCGGCGATGCCTCTGAGCTGATCGAGCATCTGAACTGGTTCTTCTACCGCGAAGGCGCGGAATTCACCCTGACGGTAAAGCACAACGAGATTGTCTTTGAGGTCTTCGAATGCCCGGCCATCCGGCATCTGCAGAAGCTGGGGCTGGAGATTTCGCCCCATATCTGCCTGCAGACTGAGGAAGTTAACCACGGGATGTGCCAGGACACGCCTTGGCGCAGCAGCGTCGAACACCTCGGTTTTGGGCATTGCCGGCAAATATTTCGCAAGGAGTCCTGACCTATGATTCCCAGCGATCATTTCGTCCGCTTCTATAATGAGGTCTTCAAATTCCTGGAGCAGCAAGACGGCCTGCAGGATTACTATCTGACCATCAGTCGCCATCAGGAACTGCATTGTCTGCAGCTGTTCTGGGAAAAAGGACTGCTCGGTATGGAAGAATACTGGCGGCAGATCACCAAGGAAGAAAACTGCTGCAAAAAGAACGGCCTGACCCCGAAAGGCGTGCGCTGGTCCTGGATGCAAATCTGTCCCAGTCTGAGCAAGGTACTGGATAGCGACGCCACGCCCTGCGCGAATTACTGCGAGCACTGCCCGGGCTGGGTTATGCCCCTGCTGAGCAAATGCGGCTTCTATTGCGTTTATGACGTCATTGACCGGCAGAAGCCGACCTGCAGATCATTCATCACTGAAGACCGCCAGCTGGCAGAGAAAATCTTCCACGCCCTGGGTCCGCAGCGCCCTGAACTCTACAGCAACCTCTCTG
>JAAZIZ010000449.1 GCA_012800565.1 Lentisphaerota bacterium | reverse complement strand
GGCAGGGCTATACAATAATAACCTCCGGTGACCGAGCCCGGAGGGCGAGGGAACCGGAGGTGGCGACACCCAAAATCAGAGCGCCTGGAAGGCGCCACAATCCAAACGGGCTCATGGCCTGAATCGTTTGTTCATGGCCTTGACGGATACCAACCAATTGCTTTTCAAGTGGCGCCCGCCGGGCGCGGTTTTTGGGGGAGTCCCCACCCCGGGTTGCGTCGCGCTCCGCGCTTCCTCACCCGGGGTTATTTTTGTGTGGCGCTCCGCGCCGGGAAAACCGCTCGAAGAAGTGCTGGCAGGGCTTGAATAAATCATCTCAAACGAAAACAGTGCCAGTGCAACTTCACAGAGGTTAAGTTATCTGAGTTTAGTTTTTTCAATCTTCTTCGGGGGTCAGGATTCGCTCATCACTTTTGCACGTTCAACCGTCAATTGTGAATCCGGTGTTCCTCCTGCGGCAAAACATTCGATGTCTGCGGCCAGGCATTTCCAGCGTTCCTCAAACTCAATCGGGTTATTAGCCCGGTGCGGGGTAATCAGCACTCGCTCGTTTTTACGCAATGGCGAATCGGCTTCCAGGGGTTCATTTTCGAAGACGTCCAGAGCAAGGAAAATATTTCGGGACTGGACCATGCGGATCATGGCTTGCTGATCGACCATGACCCCGCGCGCTATATTGACGAAGAGCGCTTGCTCCTGCATCGCGGCAAACTGTTTTTCCCCAACCATGTGATAGGTATCCGGGGTGCTGCCTCCGGCCAGGATGATAATTTCATTTTCCGCGAAGGCCTCCGTCAGTTCCATCTTGCGCAGCTTTTCCGCGGCAGCTTTTTCCGCAGTCAGATGTTTGCTCACTACGCTGAGCTTATCGGTGAAACAACGGAACAAGTCGATGATCGCTTTGCCGATGCGCCCGTATCCGATGACAGCAACAGAACGCCCGTGCAGGATTCTTGAGCGTGGATATTTCGTCCGGGGCCAGGCTTCGCCACCCAAGGTCATATCCGCATGATAATTGTTGATCCGCATCAGGCTGCACAGTGTCAGCGCCAGCGTATATTCCGCCATGGGGCGTTCGCGGGAAGCTCCAGTGTGAATAACCGCAATCCCCTTTTCTATGGCGTAAATATCAGCGATATTCTGCCGGGTGCCGCCGTAAGATGAAGCGATCAGCTTCAGGTTGGGGGCAGCATCAATGACCCTTTCAGTTACCAGTTTATTCACAGTATAAGGAACGATCACTGCATCATAAGGAGGTATCGCCGCCAGCAGAGATTCCTCGTCCTTAAGCGCGAGAGTGGTCACATCATAGAATTTTTCAATCCGAGAGGCCGCCTCACGGTCAGCAATTTCACAAAGCGATAAAAGTTTTTTCTTCATGGTCTTCATCTCCCCATCCAGCCTCCGTCCACCAGATAGACGGAGCCATTTACATAATTACTTGCCTGCGAGGCCAGAAACACTGCAACACCTTGAAAGTCTTCGGGGGTGCCCCAGCGCCCGGCTGGGATGCGCTCAAGAATTGCCTGGCTTCGCACCGGATCATCCCGCAGTGCCTGCGTATTATCCGTAGCGATATATCCCGGCGCAATGCCATTTACATTGATCCCGAATTTTGCCCATTCATTGGACAAGGCCTTGACCAGCGCACCGACGCCGGATTTGCTGGCCGCATAGCCGGGGACATTGATACCGCCCTGGAAAGTCAGCAGAGAACAGGTAAAGATGATTTTGCCGGCCCGGCGGGCGATCATCTCTTTGCCAAACTCGCGGGCAAGTATAAACTGCGCGGAAAGATTGGTTTCGATGATCTCATCCCAGAATGCATCGGGGTGTTCTGCTGCGGGTGTGCGCAGGATATTGCCTGCGTTGTTGAAAAGGATATCAATCTGCGGATGCTCCGCTTTGACTTTGGCAATAAAAGCATACAATGCCGTCCGGTCGGCAAAGTCACAGGCATAGCGGGTAAACTTGCGGCCGCAGGCACGAACTTCCTTTCCCACCTCGCTGTTTTCCTCAAGAGAAGCGCTGACTCCGATAATGTCGGCTCCGGCTTCCGCCAGCCCGATGGCAATCCCTTTTCCGATTCCCCGGCGGCAGCCAGTCACTAAAGCAGTTTTTCCATCCAGTTTGAATTGTTCAAGAATCATTTGATTTCCTCATTGCATTGAATCAGTACTTTCATGGCGTCCGGGGAGGCGGTCAGATATTCGAAGGCATTTTGCAGCTGATTCAGCGGGAAGACACTGCTGATCAGAGATTCCAGCGGCAAGGCCTTGTCTGCAACCAAACGGATCGCCTTTTCATAATCCTCGTATTCATATACGCGGGCACCAACCATCCGGAGTTCCTTCCAAAAGAATTTGTGCAGGTCAACCGGAACCGGTTTGGCAAAGATCGCAACCATCACGATCGTGCCGCGGGGACGTGCCAGCTCAGTCATGACTTTTGCCCCGGCCTCAGAACCGGACACCTCAAAAACGATATCGGCACCGCTGCCGCCTGTTTCGGAGCGGATTTTGGCAACCAGATCGGTCCGCAGAGGATTGACTGTCTCAAAGCCCAGGCTGTGTGCCAGAGCCAAACGCTTTTCGTTGATCTCGGAAATGGTTACCATGCCGCCCGCAGCCCGTGCACACAGCGCAATCAGCATGCCGATGGGACCACCGCCGTTGACGATGACTTTGTCGCCGGGTTTGAGCTCAGCCCGGCGTACATCGTGGCAAGCAACAGCAAGCGGCTCCACCAGAGCCGCAAGTTTCAGCGGCAGCGTTTCCGGCAGATGATGCACCAGGCGGGCGGGAACGGTCCAGTATTGCGCAAAACCACCCGCAGTTTCAATTCCCAGAAAACGGAGCTTTTCGCAGATATGGGTGAAACCCGCCTCGCAGGTATTGCACTTTCCGCAATTGTCCAAAGGGCGCACCGTTACTTTCTGGTTGATGCGGAAATCGGAAACGTTTTTCCCGACTTCTGCGACGATTCCGCTTATTTCATGGCCAACCGCCTGCGGAGCCCGCACGCGTGCATCCATGTGCCCCTTGAAAATATGCAGATCAGTCCCGCAGATTCCACAGTAGGCGACTTTGATTCTGATCTCATCGTCTCCCAGCGGAGTATCCGGGATATCACGATAAGCAATCTCGCCTGCTTTGATGTATTGGGCTGCTTTCATCAGAAATATCCTCCCTTTTCAACGACCTTGGTCGGCTTCATGCCGGAATTGACCATATCACGGATTCCCACTTCTTTTTTCAGGATTTCCTCAGCGCGTAATAATACGGTATAAGCATCTGCTTTGGGAATCCGGATCGCTCCGTCAATGTCGCCGAAAATCCAGTCCCCGGGATTAATGACTATTTCGCCAATGCGGATCGGTTTCTGATAGTGGAACATGCGGAACCGTCCGAGCATGCCGACATTGGTGCGGTACTGATGGAAAACAGGAAAATCCTGTTGCAATATCGCTTCAGTATCACGTATCCCATTGATAAATGCACCGCGGCATCCGGCCCGCTTCGCAGCCATGGTCATCACTTCTCCCCACTGCGCCGTGACAGTGTCGCCTGTACAGTCATAGACGACAATACTGTCCGCAGGAAGAGACTCAAGCATTTGTGCCCGCATCTCAAATTCACCATCAGTGGTAATATCAGGGGCACCTTTGACCGTAAAAGCCTGCCCGCATAACTTCATATTCTCACGTAACGGCAAATATGATGAAGGTAACGCAGCATTGACCTTGTAATCAAAACGCATCACATCATTGACAGCACCAGAATACAATTTCAGATAGCGCTGTCTCATCTCTGCAATGGAAATCGGATACAAATCATTTGCGCCAGACATTTGCCGCTCCTTTTGCTTCATCATTGATATAGTAAAATTCTATCTATTCTAAAATATATGTTAATTTTGCAATTTCAAGCCAGAACGGGAAAATATTTTCGCCTGTGGATTACCCACCAAATCATTAGTCTTGAAAAAAGACAGTTGTGTACAGCCGGGGTGGTTACTGACGCATTACAATTAATTCCCGGGTGCTGAGCAGTTCAGCTCTTGCTGGAGTTGCTTTTTATCAATTCCTGATTAGCTTACTGCCGGGACGCGGCTCACAATTCGTCCCCTGGGTGTTTCAAATTCATTTTTCAACCTAACCGCGACAATATTTTAGGAGCAACAATGCAGGCAGGTTTTTTCACCACCGACATCACTCCCCCCTTGGGAACCATGCGCGCGGGCAATTACCGCCGGATGTATATCAGCGGCATTGCCGGCCCCCTGAAAGTGCGTGCGGCAGTGTTTGAGCAGGACGGCTGCAAGGTCGGTTTTGCGGGAGTGGATTGTTGTACTCTGAGCCAGGAAGTGATTGCGCAGGCGCTGGATTTCGCTGCCGTCCAAGGCGGCCTGAAGCTGGATTATCACATTATCTCAGCCTCGCATACGCATTCCGGCGGCGCAGTGTCTTCTTTTTTCGATCTGGCATTGCTGCGCCAGGCCGACCCGAAAGTGGCGGCGCTGCTGAAAGATTCGCCGGTCCCGGACCAGTGGTTCACTGACTGGGTCGCCAGACAGCTGGGCACAGCACTGGTGATGGCGGACAAAAAGCGGGAAGAAGCATGGCTGAATATCGGCACCGGGCAGGAAGACAGCATGATCTTTAACCGCCGTTTCAGACTCCGCGACGGCCGAGCCTACACCCATCCCGGAATCCTGAATCCCGATATCGTTGAAGCGGCCGGGCCAGTCGATCCCCAGGTCGGGGTGATCGGCGCCTGGCGGGAAGACGGTTCACTGATCGGCTGGCTGCTGAATTATTCCTGCCATGGGACAACTTACAGCGGCAGCTCTGCCCACGGCGACTGGTATCATTTTGCCGAAGAGACTCTGCAGAAGCTGTTTGGCACTGCCAGTGCAGGTGTGATCCTTAATGGCCCCTGCGGCGATGTCACCCAGGTCAACAACCAGGCCGCAGGCAATTATTTCGGACTGGAAATCAGCCGCCGCCTGGGATTTCTGGTCGGCGCGGAAGCAGCGAAAGTGCTGGTGCGCACACCAATCCGGAAATGGGAGAAAATCGCAGGCTGCCGCGAGACTCTGATGCTGCCCAGACGTGTGCCCACACCGGAATCGCTCCAGAAAGCCTGGCAGGATATCGCGCAGTCGCCCGATAATCCCAATGCCCCGGATGCAATGTTCGCGCGTGAACGTCTGCTGGCCGGTGAACTGGCCCGATTGCAGCCGGAACGCGAAGTCAGCTTGACCGCTATCCAATTGGGCAGTGCAGTTTTGCTGGCAAATCCAGCCGAGCTCTTCACCTCATTGGCGCTGAAAGTCAGAAAAAACAGCCATTTCCCGGTCACAATGCTGGTCGAATTGGCAAACGACTCCATCGGTTACGTCCCCGATGCCGAAGCTTTCGATAGGCAGAGCGGAGGAGGATACGAGACGGTATTGACCGCTTACAGCAACCTGCACCCGGAAGCCGGCGAACAAATCGCCAGCACCCTGAGCCAAATGGCAAACCGGCTGACACCGGAAATTCTTGACGAACCGGCACCACCCGAACCAGGCACGCCCTGGGACTACGGAAGAAGAGGACCAGACTGGCAGTAAAGTGACAGATTATAACGGCGAACTGGGACTTTTTGTCGCAGTTTTGCCCGCCACCACATGTTACAAACCGGTGGCCAGCCTCCTGTTCAGCGGGTATTTCTGGATAATTATAGTTTTTGCCAGCTCCTCCTGTATTTGGCACATTTTCTGCTATAAACAATATGATAATTGAAAATCGTGCTGATATTTAACGTTTACAGGAGGCATTGCTATGAACTATGATAAAATAACGGAAAAGGGCCGTGAATGTTTTGCTGAGGCCCAACAGCTGGCTGGCAAGATGAATCACCAGGAACTTCTGGGGGTGCATCTGCTGGCTGGTATTTTGCGCCAGAAAGACGGCATCGGGCCGGCG
>JAAZIZ010000448.1 GCA_012800565.1 Lentisphaerota bacterium | reverse complement strand
TCTGGCTTGGCAGATTGTAGACCGCGATGGCACCGATCTGGGAGATGTAGGACACGCAATGCGAGACTTCCAGATCGGGACACTGATAAAATACCAGGCCGTGGAAGCCACGGGTGTAGAAGACGTTGCTGACCGACAGGCGGTGGGTCATGCGGGCCGAGACAGGCGGCGGCGTGTAGATAGGCGAACGGCCGTCGTAGAAGACCTTCCGGATGCTGATGTCACTGCCGCCGTTGATGCTGATGGCTCCGCCGCCGATGCTGCCGTAGTTGCGCATGTGGAAACCCTCAATCACCACATGCCGCTTGTTGTTGATGATAAGGCCGCAAGTCAGTTTCTGGTTGCAGCCCTCCAGCCAGACTTTTTCGCCCGGGGCATTGCGCAGGGTCAGGGGACGTCCCGGCTCACCGCTGGCACGCAGGAAAATCTGCTCATTATAGGTACCGGTACGTACGAACACCGTGTCGCCGGCCCTGGCGACCTGCATGGCCTTGGCGACTGTTCGCCAGGGGGCCTCGCGAGTGCCCACGGCCGTATCCGCTCCGTTATTGGCGACGTAGAATTGCCGTGGCTCGGCCGGCGCCATCGGAGTGGTG
Organism: Lentisphaerota bacterium; assembly: GCA_012800565.1. Classification (GTDB taxonomy): domain Bacteria; phylum Verrucomicrobiota; class Lentisphaeria; order Oligosphaerales; family Oligosphaeraceae; genus JAAZIZ01. The sequence continues at coordinate 1,153 of JAAZIZ010000448.1, read as the reverse complement.
GCGCTGAGAACGGCTGAAGATACGCTGGTACGCGGCTTCAGCAGGTCGGCTTCAGCCAGCTCGCGGTTGGTATGGAATTCGAAGGCCGGCTGACGGGAATCGACCCGGAAGTAGTAGGTCTTGCCCGCTTCCAGGCCGGTCAGGCTGACGCTGTGATAACAGCCGGAAGCATAGGCATCACCGGCTTTTTTGCTGCACTTCTCGTCTTCACCCCAGGCCAGCTCGCTGTTCACTCCGTCCGAACTGGTCCACCATTCTACATTGATAGTCTGGGAAGTCACCGAGTGAACCATCGGGCCGAAGACTTTGGTCGGCCGCTGTGACTGCAGGCGATTGTACGGTCCAATCGGTCGCAAGTCGCTGCCGCGGCCATCGAACTGCCAGTTATTGACCAGCGTGAAGTCGCCCTGGTCGGCAGCGGTGAATTCGGGGATAATATGGCAGGCGTTGAGCTCGGCGGCAGGCAATTCGGCGCTGGCGTAGGCGTTGTTGAGCGCGTGTATGCTGTCCTGAACCAGGCCCTCCCGGCTGCCGGCGAAGATATTGTCCCGCACGATGGCGCTGGCTGTGCCGAGGTCAGCGGCCGCTGCAGGCTGGCGGCGAAAGCGTTGTGGTTGATGTCCAGCTCCAGACTGGTTGGGGCCTGGTCTGTGCGCCAGGCGGCCGGGTCAGCGGCAATAGCCAGGGGGGCAGCCGCGAAGCCGCAGCGGGTAATCGCGCAACCGGGAGCCTGGACGCTGATGGCGGCCTTGGTGCTGCCGCAGAAATTCAGACCGTCGAGGGTCACTTTGCGGCCCTTGATGGTCAGGGCCACCGTGCCGCCCCGGAAGATCACCGGTCCGGTGCTGCCGCGTTTGCGCAGCACCACATTGCTGGCGGTGATTTCCTGCCCCGGGGGATATTCTCCCGGCAGCAGGTATACGGTAGTGTTGTCTTTCAGGTTCCGCAGGGTACGCCAGGGGCTGCGGACGGAGTGTCCATCATTATCGTCACTGCCTGCGGGACTGAGGAAGAACACATCCGCATTGTCGGCCAGCCCGCCCACAATTTTGCTGTCGCCCTGGGGCCGATAATCCATATTGTCGATATCGGCCAGATTCTGGCGCAGATCGAGCTTGCTCCTGGAAAACATCAGCAGGGTGGGTTCTTCCTG
>JAAZIZ010000447.1 GCA_012800565.1 Lentisphaerota bacterium | reverse complement strand
TACGCCCGGAAAACTTTTTTGCAAACCGGGCAGGCGAGAAAAAGAAAATATCAATTTCTGATTCTTTGGGACTGGCGATTTTGGCTGGGCGGAGAAGAAGATATTTGCTTTCTGTGAATCTTGCAATATACTAAAAGTAGTTCCTGTACATTCACAGCAGGCCAGCGAAAATAAGGAGTGAACTATGTTGAATTTATTGGAACAAGGTTTTTATCTTGGCTTGGGCATGGCCAGCATGACTGCCAACAAAGCTGAGGAACTGGTCAAAGAAGGTCTGGCCAAAGCCGGCATCAGCGAGGAAGAAGGCAAAACGCTCAGCAAGACGCTGATCGAGGAGGGCCGCAAAGCTCGTGCAAACCTGAAAACGCAGATTGAGGAAATAATCACCAAGGGCCATGTCGTGATGCCCTGCCACAGCACTATCGCCAAATTGGAACAGCGGGTCGCGGCCTTGGAGGCGGAACTGGCTCAGAGCAGAAAAAAGGATTAACTTGCCCTTGGGCAGCAGAGCCACCGGCCTAACCGGCTGAGACTAACCTGCCAGACAGCTTTTTCCAAATATGCGTGGCTACGAGCAACAGTATGAAGATGCCTTCTTCGGCCTCTTCCAGGATTATTTTGATTCCGAAAAGGACGCCGGCAAACAGCATGACCCGGCCAATTATTCCCTGGACCGGATGTACCCGCTAGCAGCTCTTGCCGGTAATCCCGAACAGGCTCTGCAGATCATCCATGTCGCCGGCACCAAAGGCAAGGGCTCGACCTGCCACTTCCTGTCCAGCATGCTGACAGCCGCAGGCTGCAAGTGCGGGCTGTTCACCAGCCCACACCTGGCCACGGTCCGGGAACGCTTCCAACTGGATAATCAGCTGATCAGTTACGAATTGCTGCTCCGGAAAACCCGCAGTTTTTTGCCCGCACTGCAACAGAGCCGGCTGAAACCCAGCCTGTTCGAAATCTTTACCGTCCTGGCTTTGCAAATATTCCGGGATGCAGGTATGCAATGGGCGGTACTGGAAACCGGCATCGGGGGGCGCCTTGATGCCAGCAATTATATCCGGCAACCCAAGGCAACGGTCATCACCGCCGTCAGCTTCGACCATCTCGCTCTGCTGGGTAACTCAATTGAAGCCATCGCAAGCGAAAAAGCCGGCATCATCAAGCCCGGAGTGCCGCTGATCCTGGGCAAGCAGCCTTTCGCCGCAGCCGAAGAACTCATCCGGCGCCGGGCTACCGAGCTGCAGGCTCCCCTGTACCGCCCCGACGATGACCTCCCCACCACTGTTTTACCCCCCCATACCCCGAAATTCCTGCAGGACAATTTCGCCCTCGCCCGGAAAACCCTGGCAGTGCTGGGCTTGACTCCGCAATGGGAGTCGTTCCGCTGGCCGGAACTGCGGGCACGCTGCGAGAAAATCTGCGACTCACCGCTGGTGCTGCTTGATGCCGCCCATAACGCCGACTCCAGCGAAAAACTGGTCGATGCAGTGCTGAAACTGTATCCCGACACCCGTTTCACCGTAGTTCTGGGAATCGTAAAGGGAAAAGATGTGCAAGGCATTGTCAATGCCTTCAAAAAGCTCCCGGCCGATTTTATTTTAACCTCCCCCCATACCAGCAAAGGCTCAGCCTTGCCTGAACTGCAGCTGCTGGCCCGGCAGGCCGGACTGGAAATCCGGGCCATTATCCCTGAACTCCAGCACCGCGAGCAGCTCCCCCAAAACTGTCCACTGCTATTCACCGGTTCGTTCTTCACTGCCTTGATCGGCGAAAAACTCTTCTCCCAAATATAGTTAAGCTAACAGGAAATACCATGATCAAGGTCGCAGTCCCTTATGACCAGGATAAATTGTCTTTCAGTATCCCTGCAGAAGTCTTTGCCGGTACATTTTCCCCCCGCATCGGTGCCGAAAAACCCTCCGAGTCCGGCGAGGCTCTGGTCGCAAAAGCTCTCGCCCGGCCCATCGGCTCTCCTGCTCTGGCAGAGCTTGCCCGCAATAAGAAATCGGCTGTGATCATCGCCAGCGACCACACCCGCCCGGTACCCAGCAAAATCCTGATGCCAGCCCTGCTCCAGGAACTGCGCCAAACTAACCCTGAACTGGATATCAGCATCCTGATCGCAACCGGATGCCACCGGGAACCCACAACCCGGGAACTGGAACAGAAATTCGGCCCCGAAATCATGGCCCGGGAAAAAATCATCTCCCACTGCTGCAAACAACAATCCGACTTGGGATTTATGGGATTCCTGCCCTCAGGCGGCGAGCTCTGGCTTAATAAGCTGGCCTTGCAGGCCGACCTGCTGCTCGCTGAGGGATTCATCGAACCGCATTTCTTCGCCGGCTTCTCCGGCGGGCGCAAAAGCGTCCTGCCGGGCATCGCCGGCTTCAAGACTGTCCTGGCTAATCACTGTTCGAAATTTATCCAGTCACCTTATGCCAAAACCGGAAGCCTGGAACATAATCCCATCCACCGCGATATGGTCTGGGCCGCCAGACAGGCCAAGCTGGCCTTCTGCCTGAATGTTGTCCTGAACCAGGACAAGCAGATCGTCAGAGCAGTAGCAGGAGACCCGCTGCAAGCACATCAGCACGGCTGCACTGAACTGCGCAGTCTGTGCGAAGTGGCAGTACCGGAATCTGAAATCGTCATCACCAGCAACGGAGGATACCCGCTCGACCAGAATATCTATCAGGCCGTTAAAGGCATGACGGCAGCGGAAAGCGTAGCCGCAACCGATGGAGTTATTATTATGGTTGCCGCCTGCCGGGATGGACACGGCGGTGAATCTTTCTATCAAACTCTGGCCCAGGCAGAGTCACCTGCACAAGTGCTGGAACAATTGCAGAATATCCCTGCCAACCGAACCATGCCAGACCAGTGGGAGAGCCAAATTCTGGCCCGGATTTTGCATAAGCACACCGTTATCCTGGTCACAGACCGCTGCGACCCGGCACTGATCCAGGCGATGCATCTCAAACACGCCAGCAATCCTGCTGAAGCACTGGCTATGGCCAGAAATATCAAGGGACCGGCCGCGCGCATCGCCGTAATACCGGACGGCGTCTCAGTTATCGCCAGAAAAATCGCCCCTTAATACCCGGCGTCAGTCTGAGGGAAGATTCCGCGTCGCGATAATATTCACCCCGCTGTTCAGAATATCCGGTACAATTATATCACCGATCCGCACCGGCAAACTTGGCTTGACCGTCTTAAGGTACTCAAGACAAGGAAATATCTGTGCTTTCGGCAAGGGCTTGTCCGTACGAACGCTTAAGGGTGTGACTATTCCAGGCACCGGCAGCAGCGCAGTAACCATCCTGGTCGGAGACAGGCATTCCTGCCGGGCATAAGCAGCTCCCCGGGCACAGTGGTTGCCGCTCAAGCCCAGAAACTCACCCTGCTCGCTAATCTCAGCCTCCAGACAGCAGCCCATCGGACAAGATATGCATACCAGCGCTTTCTTCATCCTTCCAACACCTCCACCAATATTTTCTCCGGCCCCAAATGCGTCCCAATATCAGAAGGCAGCAGGGTGATGGACTCCATCTCACCCGGTGTCATAATGCGCTTCCGAATCCGCTTTATTTCATGCCCATCCACAGAGACCCGCAGAGTGGCATTGCGAAATTCTGCACTGGGCCGGAACATCAGACACAACGGCTGTTGTAATGCTTCCTGACTCAGCAATTGCGGCACCACCCCGCGCACACCATGCCCATCCACAACCTGGCAACCCACCGGAGCCAGAGCACCGCGGCGCAGATACTCCGCCGCCGCTTTGCCGGCACGTTCCGCCTCTTCCGAGACATTATCAACTAAATCATGTACATGCAGGACATTGCCGCAGGCAAAAATACCCGGTACCTGAGTCTGCAGATTCTCGTCCACCAGCGGTCCATAAGTCGTAGTTGACAGCGGCACTTGCGCCGAACGGGACAGCTCATTCTCCGGTATCAATCCCACAGACAGCAGCAGTGTGTCGCAGGACAACTCTTTTTCAGTGCCGGGAATCGGCTTACGCTGTGCATCAACCGCACTGATTACTACCCCGGACAGCCGTTCGCGGCCGATAATCCTGGTCACCGTATGACTGAGCAGCAAGGGTATGCCATAATCATCCAAACACTGTACCACATTCCTTTTTAACCCGCTGGAGTAAGGCAGCAGCTCAACCACCGCGACCACCTTGGCACCAGCAAACACCATCCGCCGGGCCATGATCAGACCAATATCCCCGGAACCTAAAATCACCACTTCCCGGCCAGGCACCCCACCCTCTAAATTGACAAAACGCTGGGCTGTACCGGCATTGTAAATCCCGGCACAGCGGCTGCCCGGAATCCCCAGTGCACCGCGCGGACGCTCCCGGCACCCCATCGCCAGGATGATCGCATCAGGCTGAAAATGCTGCAGACCTGCCGATGGACTGACCACCGTAGTACGACGATCGGCACTGATATCCAGAACCATGCTGTCGCATTGATACGGAATGCCCAAATCCCGCACCCGCTGAATATATCTCTCCGCATACTCAGGCCCAGTGAGCTCTTCCTGGAAAATCCGCAATCCGAAGCCGGTATGGATACACTGCCGCAGGATACCACCTAATTCAGACTCACGCTCAAGGATCAACACTTCATGGCAACCAGCCTCCCAGGCCGCAATCGCAGCGGCCAGACCAGCCGGGCCACCACCGATTATCAACAACCGGGGGGCCGGAACAGGCTTGGACATTGTGACCGGCACCACCCCAGGTGCCTGCATTGGCTCCTGACGACCGGACAGCAAAATATTTGATCCCCCTCCAGCCTTGGTAATCTGTTCCGGAGTAAGGGATAGCTCCTGGCTCAGGATATCCAGCACTCGAGGCAGACAAAAACCGCCTTGACAACGCCCCATGCCAGCCCGAGTCCGGCGCTTGACTGCGTCAACCGTACGAGCACCCACCGGCCGCCGGATGCAGTCGCGGATTTCCGCTTCCGTAATCTGCTCACATCGACAGACGATCCGGCCAAAAGCAGGGTCCCCCTGAGCCGCATTTTTTTTCTCTTCCTCGGACATCAATCGGAAACGCTGCACCGCCGGGCGATATTTCAGAGTCGTCTTTTTCTGTTCCGCCGACAGGCGTTCGGCAATCTGCTTACTTAACCAGGCCGCAATCGCAGGGGCTGCAGTCAACCCCGGTGATTCAATGCCGGCAGCGTTGAAAAATCCCGGTGCCTCCGCCACTTCTCCCAATATGAAATCCTTGTTGCTGGTATGCGCACGCACTCCGGCAAAGCTGGTGATCAATGCATCTTTGGGTAGCGCCGGCCAAATCCGGCAGGCAGTCTGCAAAACCAGCTCCAAACCTGTTTTACTGGTATCAGTATCCTCAGGGTCCTCCTGATTCTCAGCAGTTGGACCGATGATAATGGTGCCATCCACGGTGGGTGAGACCAGAATCCCTTTGCCCATCCCCCCGGGAACTTGAAAAATAGTAGACGTAAAAGCCCCTGCATAACTCTTGTCAATAATCCAGTATTGACCCTTCCGGGGAATGATTTTGAACTTCAGCGTACTGACCAGGTTGTGGAAATAATCCGCCTGGACGCCGGCTGCATTCACCACCGTTTTACTCAGCATGGTTTGATCCGGAGTTACAACCTCCCAAACCCCGGATGCACGCCGCAAATCCAGGATTGGACAATCGCGCAGCACCTCCACACCATTGCGGGCCGCCATTTCTGCCAAAGCCACCGTCAGCTCATAGGGGCAGGTAATGCCGCAGCTGGAAGCCCATAAGGCCGCCAGGCACTCCGGATTCAGATTCGGCTCCATGGCACGCAATTCATCCTGTCCGACAATCCGCATATCCGGCACACCATTAGCCAGACCATCCTGCAGAAGTTGCTCTAATTGGCAGACGTCTTCCGGAGAAAAAGCCACATTCAAAGAGCCGTTGCGTTGAAACGGGACATCCATTTCATGGCAAAGCTGCTCAAAAATTGCATTGCCCAGGACATTGTAACGGGCCATCTGCGTACCGGGAGCAGCACTGTGTCCTGAATGCACAATAGCGCTGTTGGCTTTTGAAGCGCCATTGCCGACATCGTCGCTGCGCTCGCATAAAGCCACCTTGAGCGACCAGCGGCTTAACTCGCGCGCAATCCCACAACCAATCACTCCGCCGCCAATGATTAATACATCATACACTGTGACACCCCTCGCTTTGCCGGAAAATAAAAAACGGCCCAGCCGAGATTCAATGCATCAGGCACAGAAACATTACTCCTGGGAGGTTTTCTGCCGCTTGACTCTATTAAATCTCGGCTGGACCGTTGCTATACTATATTGCCGTCAGACTAAATAACAACTCAATACTGAAGTTTTTTCTTTTCTGCAACTTGCAGATGCGTAATAGTCTTATGTAGAGCAGGTTTCAAAAGTAGCAATGCATGGGACGTATGAATAATAGAACAATGGTACCGGCAAGCTAAAATCGCATAGTCCCATAGTCCCATAGTTCCATACTTCCCATACGTCCCACGTCCCACATCCCATTGTCCCATACGTCTCATACGTCCCATCCCATACGTCCCAGGCAACTCCCCTCCCCCCCGCCTGCCGCTCTGCGGAAGCCCCAGTACTACCGAGGCCCCCTCCCCCTGACGCAAAAACAAAAACGCCCCCGCTGGTTGGTTTTGTCCAGCGGGGGCGCAAAAAAGCGGTTGGCAGCGCGCTACTTTCCCGCGCTCTTGAACGCAGTATCATCGCCGCAGGGGGCCTTAACGGCCGTGTTCGGGATGGGAACGGGTGTGTCTCCCCC
>JAAZIZ010000446.1 GCA_012800565.1 Lentisphaerota bacterium | reverse complement strand
TCGATGCCACTTCTTTCCTCGGGAAGTTACGGGGAAAGACCGGTCTGGACTTCGATCTGCCGACCGAGGCGCAATGGGAATATGCCTGCCGGGCCGGAACTGCGACCGCCCTGAACTCGGGGAAAGATTGGACCGGTGAAAAGTACTGTCCGAATATGAACGAGGTCGGGAGATACTATGAAAATGGCGGAGAGGCTGGCGAAGGGAATAGTGATAGTGATGCATCCGTTGGCTCTGCCATAGTCGGCAGCTATCGGCCGAACGGATGGGGGCTGTATGATATGCACGGAAACGTATGGGAATGGTGCCTGGACTGGTCGAATGGGAGTGATTACCCAGGCGGGGAGGTGACAGACCCTAAAGGTGGTAGCGATGGGGACCGTGTTCACCGGGGCGGTGCCTGGTACAGCGGCGCACGTTACTGCCGTTCGGCGTACCGCAGTCAAATCTACCCATCACTGCGGTACCTGTCTCTGGGCTTCCGCCTTGCGTGGCCGGTTCCATAGCCCTTGCTGCCTTGCGCCGCACTGCAACACGAAAATCAGCCCCGTTGGGGCTTGTGTTGTCCTGCGGTTGTGATTCTCGCTTCGTTGGGGCTTGTGTTGCCCTGCGGTTGTGATTCTCGCTTCGTTGGGGCTTGTATTGTCCTGAAACAGAAAGGTTTTTTATGTTTATCGACATCCATGCTCACGCCTATTTGTTTCCGTCTCCGCCTCAGGATGGGCACACCCAGTTCTGCACTCCGGAGGAGTTGCTGGAATACTATGATCAAGTGGGGATTGAGCGCGGCATTCTGCTGCCGCTGATCGGTCCGGAGGTATATTTGCCGCAATCAAACCAGGAGATACTGGAAATCTGCCGGCGTTATCCGCAGCGCTTTTCTCCGTTCTGCAATATCGATCCCCGCGGCATCGCCAACAGCGTTTGGACGGATTTCAGCGTCTGGCTGGATTGGTACCAGGAGCACGGCGTGCTGGGAGTAGGGGAATTCATGCCTAATATGGCATTCCAGGACCCGCGGGTGCTGAATTTTTTTCGTCAGGTGGCCCAGCGGCATTGGCCTTTGACTTTTGATGTCACGACTCAGATTGGTGCAAGCTATGGCCTGGTTGATGATCCCGGCTTGCCGCAGCTGGAATTCTGCCTGCGCAATTTTCCGGATTTGATCATCCTGGGGCATGGGCCGGCTTTCTGGAGTGAAATGGGGCAATTGGAGACCATCGGCGACCGGGGCGGATATCCGAAATATCCGATCCGGGCGGAGGGGGCGGTGCCGAAATTGTTCCGGCGCTATCAGAATCTCTGGGGGGACCTCTCCGCCGGCAGCGGCTATAATGCCCTGGCCCGCGATGTGGACCATGCGATACTATTCTTGAATGAATTCCAGGACCGTCTCTGCTATGGCACGGATTACTGCAGCGTAGGCGGCGAGCTGCCTTTGGCGGAATTTCTGCTTGATCTGCGAAAATCCGGGCATCTCTCTGCAGATGTCTTTGAGAAAATTGCCCGCGGGAATGCTATCCGGCTGCTGCATTTGCCGGAGAAGTAGTCTTCTCTGCGTAATGCGGATTATTTAGCTGGGAATGTCCGGCGCATTTCTAGCCGGGGGCAAGGGATTTTAAGGCGTTACTGCTTTAATGAATATCATGATTGCGAAGGTCAGGGTAGGAATAGCCACGCAGTAGGCGCAGAGCAGGAGTCTGGCGATGGCGGCCTCGCCGTTTTTATGCATTTGGCACATAATCATCAGGTTATTTGCCGGCGGCACTGCGGCTTCAACCATCAGCACCAGCCTGAACATAGGGTCATCAGGAATCCAGCCTTGTTTCCAGGCCAGGGTGGCCAGGCCATAGCCGATAGTGGGCAGGATGACGAGTTTTCCCAGGCATAGGGCCAGGTAGGCATTCCAGGGCACGGTTTGTCCGGGGGGAAGTTTTTCCGCCAGATTGGCACCGAGGATCAGCAGTGCGCAGGGGAAAACGCCTTGGCTGATCAGCTGTCCGGTGTCGATAAGGATGCGCAGGGGGGCACCCGGCTGCACGATCAGCGCATTAAGGGGCGGCACAGTTGCCAGCAGCAACCCGGTGCAGGAAGCGAGAATGGGCGGATTCAGGATCATGCGCCAGTCGATTTCGCGCCAGGATTTTCCCGACAGGGAAGGGTATCCCAACAGCCAGAGCAGCGGCGAATGGCACATCAGGAAGACGGAGATATAGGCGATGCTGCGGGATTCAGCGCCGGGGTCGTTGGCGAACAGCGGAGCTCCGGCAGCGATCGCGGCCAGCAGCGGCATGGGCAGATAGCTGGCATTGCCCAGCGAGGTGCTGGTGCTTAAGAGGCGCCGCAGGCCTTTCGGGACCCGGAACAGCCAGCCGAACAGAGTGCCGATGGCGAAACCGCAGAGGGCGAAAGCAGCCGCCGCAATCAGCAAAAAGGACCATTGGCCCAAGTTCTCCAGGCTGGCATTCTGACTGAGCGAAACCACCAGCAGACTCGGAAGCATGACCGTGATGATGATTTTGCTCAGGGCAGTGCGGGCATTCTGGTTCAGGATGCCGCTGCGGCCAAGCCAGACACCGATAAGAATCACCAATACCAGTTTCAGAACGGAGAAAAAGCTGACGAGAAAAATTGACATACAGTTAATATAGGTTGGGGAGGAACGGATACGGCGGTCGAAATTATAATATACATCCTGAAAGCAACCGTGGCAGAGGCAGGAGCGCTAAGTTGCAAGAAAGGAGAAAATCGTAATATGGGACCGGCAAGCCAAATTCACACATCTCATTATCCCATTATCTCATTGTCTCGTCCTCTATGTCCCCTACGTCCCGTGCAATTCCCTGAACTCTTGCATGCTGCTCTGCATAAGAATGCCCCATTACAGAAAATCTTTATTCTCCACTTGTTATTTAGGCAATATCGCATTATCTTCATCATTTCGGCCAGGCGGGCACCTGGCGCAGTCAGATTAACGAATTATGGGGACTGACAAATCCATGCTTGCAGAGTATGAATTAGAGATATTGGCTCCGGCCGGCGGGCGTCCGGCGATGGAGGCGGCAGTGGCCGCCGGAGCAGATGCGGTGTATTTCGGGTTGCAGAAGCTCAATGCCCGGCAGGGGGCGGAAAATTTTTCTGCCGAGGCTCTGCCGGATACGGTCGCTTATCTTCATTCACGGCAGGTCAAAGCTTATCTCACCTTGAACATTGCGCTTGCCCAGCGTGAGCTCGGTTTGGCGGCCCGGACGTTGATGCTGGCCCAACAGTCCGGGGTGGATGCAGTGCTGGTCTGTGACCCGGCGTTGCTGGAAATGCACCCATTCTTTCCCGGGTTGACTTTCCATTTCAGTACTCAGGCCGGCATCAGCAGCTCGGCCGGAATGCGGGCTGCACGGGAGTTGGGACTGAGCAGGGTGGTCCTGGCCCGGGAGCTCAGTGCGGCCGAGGTCCGTGCTGCTGCGGCAGTGCCTGGCATAGAGACCGAAGTGTTTGTGCAGGGGGCATTATGCTTCAGTTGTTCGGGGCGCTGTCTGCTGTCCAGCTGGGGTGGCGGGCGCAGCGGCAACCGCGGTTCTTGCGCCAGTCCCTGCCGGGTGGTCTGGGAGTCCGCAGAGGGTGCTTCCCAGCGTCCGCTGTCGATGTACGATTTATGCCTGGTGGAGTACCTAGAGCAGTTGCGCGACTACGGGGTGCGGTCGCTGAAAATTGAGGGCCGTCTGAAGACAGCATCCTGGGTGTCGGCGGCAGTGCAGTTGTATCGGCAGGCATTGTCGGGGGAGCTGCCTGAGGATGAGCTGCGCCGGCAAGCTTCCGCCTTGGGAGACTATACTGGGCGACCGCTCACAGCAGGATTTTTTGCCGGCGTCAGGCGTGAGATTACCGGTGAATCGGCCCGTCGCAATGTTCAGGAGCGGCGGCTGGCCCGGCCGGAAAGCGAAGCGCCCGCCCGGCAGGGCTTGCAGATTGCGGTCAGCGAGGATGAGCGAGGCGGTACGCTCTGGCATTTTTCCCAGTCAGACCGGCAGCATACTCTGCGCATTCCGCCGCAGAAGATTGCCGTACCAAAGCGGGCAATCGGGTTAAGTTCGATCCTGGAACGCCTGGAGCAGGTGGTGCCCAGGTCTGCCTTGCCGCTGCAGATCACCTGTCCACCCGGCCTGGAGGAGAAAATGCTGCCACGCCGCTGTGCCGCGGAGGTTCAGGCCACTTTGGCAGAATTTCTGCGCCGCAGTCAGTCCGGCGGCAGCGGGACGGTGCGGACGGCTCTACCGCCGGAGCTCAATGCTTATCTCCAGCGCGAGGCGACAGCCTGCAGTTTGAATCGCCGCAGCCTTGGTGCGGTGCCTGATACTGTTCGGCTGGGACTGGAGGAACTTGCCCTGCTGGGAGAAGCATCGGACTGTTTGGCGGAACGGAAGCTGATACTGGCTTGTTATCCCCGCAATGCCGCCGAGGTGTCCGAGCTCTGTGCGGTGGCGGCAACCTGGCACCAGAATCTGCTGGCTTTGTCCCTGCCGGCAGTGGTCTACGAGGATGACATTGTGTTGCTCCGCCCAGTGCTGGATTTTGCCCGCGAGGCCGCCATCACCATTGAGGTGAATTCGTGGGACACCTGGCAACTGGCCCGGGAGGCAGGCAATGATTGCGCTGCCGGAGCCGGCCTGGCGGTTCTGAATGCCAATGCCGCGCGCTTCCTGAGCAAACAGGGTTGCCGCTACAGTACTGTCAGCAGTGAAATTGATGCGGAGCAGCTGCAGGATTTATGTCAGCAGGCGGAGACCGCGCTGCTGCTCTGCGTATTTGCCCGGCCGGCCTTGATGCAGACCAGAGTCGAGCTGCCGGCGGAATTCTCAGCTGAGCGCCAGGCCCGGTTGCGGGATAGCCGGGGGATATCCTTGCGTCCGCGGCGGGAAGGAGCAGTGACGGTGCTGCGCCCGGAAGAGCCTTATGATTGGCGCTCATTGCGCAATCCGCAGGTCCGGGTCGCGCATCTGCAGGTGGACCTCTGCGGCTCAACTGACCCGCGCGGGGATTTGCAGGCAATCAAAAGCGGGCCGTTTCTGTTCAATTATGAGCGGAAATTGCGTTAGCTTCGGGAACACCTCCGGGGGCTTGCGGGTCAAAACGACCATCAGCAGCGTATAGCGTGCAAGCATTATTTACGGTTCCGGTAAGTGCAGCCCCCCCTGTCTCCGGCCCGGCAACGGGCTGGAACTGGTTCTGGGCTGCAGTTTTGCTTTTCCCGCGGTTGTTTTTTGCGGTGTATTTTTTGAGTGTCGAGAATGGAGAAGACGATGGCAGTGGATGTCAAACAGATTGGCGAGCGCGTACGCCAGGAAGCTGTATTGCTGGAGAAAGTCCGTTCTGAGATTGGGCGGGTCATTGTGGGCCAGGAGCGTCTGGTGGAGCGTCTGCTGCTGGCTCTGCTGTGCAACAACCATGTATTGATTGAAGGGGTGCCCGGCCTGGCCAAGACCCTGACTGTGACTTCTCTGGCCAAGTGCATACAAGCCAGCTTCCACCGCATTCAGTTCACGCCGGATTTATTGCCGGCCGATGTCGTCGGCACCTTGATATACAACCCTAAGAGCGGCGAATTCAGCACCAAAAAAGGGCCGATTTTTGCCAATATCAT
>JAAZIZ010000445.1 GCA_012800565.1 Lentisphaerota bacterium | reverse complement strand
GCAGCTTAACAGTGCAACCTCTCCAAGGCGACACGATACCTTACGCCCGGAAAACTTTTTTGCAAACCGGGCAGGCGAGAAAAAGAAAATATCAATTTCTGATTCTTTGGGACTGCGAGGATTTGCCCCTGGCGAAAAGGCGATTTGCAATTTCAGAAAGGGACGTTAAATTATTACGATTACGGACAAATTGTCTTTTTGCCTTTCGGTGGTGTTTTTGTTAAATCAACATATAACCATGGTACGTTTCAGGAGAGATGCATGGAAAACAGTTCAGCAGCAGATCGGGTTAAGAAAATCATCGTTGAGCAGCTCGGTGTCCGTGAGGATCAAGTGCAGGATGATGCCCGCTTTATCGAAGACCTGGCCGCGGATTCTTTGGATATCGTGGAACTGGTGATGGAGTTTGAAGAAGCCTTTGGGATTAAAATCCCGGATGACGTGGTAGAAAAGATGACCAACGTCGGACAGGCTATCGCATATATTGATGAAAAAATTGCCAGTGATGGCTCAACCGAAGCCTGAGGATTTGCATAATTCCGGGCCCTTGGGGTGAGCATTGCCTTGCAAGGACATTCGGACGGGGGCCACTTACCTTATGGGGTGTGGCCTTTATTTTTGTACCCTTGGATGAGTAGATAGTGAGCGCGGGATTGCAACAGGAGTGACGATGAGTTCGGTGCGGCGTGTAGTAGTATGTGGTGCCGGCGTGGTTTCCCCGATTGGCAATTCACTCGCTCAAGCCTGGGAAAATTTATTGTCTGGTCGCAGCGGCATTGTGCCATTGAGCAAATTCCCCTGTGACGAGTACCGCTGTCGCATTGCCGGTGAAGTCAAGGATTTTGATATTACCCGCTATCTTGACAGCAAGACTGCCAATCGTCTGGACCCGTATTGCCATTATGCTCTGGCTGCAGCCGATGAAGCGTTGAGCCAGGCCGGGTTGCTGGCCGAACCCATCACCGATCTGTCCCGTTGCGGCATGCTGGTCGCCTCGGGCATCGGCGGTATCAGCACCATCTGCCAGCAGCAGGACATCCTGCGGGTGCGCGGGGCGGGTCGCGTCTCGCCGCTGACCATCCCAATGCTGATTGCTGATATGGCTTCCGGCTATCTGGCCATCAAATACGGCTGGACGGGGCCCAATTTTGGCCTGGTCAGCGCCTGTGCCAGTGGCTTGCACGCCATCGGTGAAGCGTACTGGGTCATCAAACGCGGTGATGCCGAGGTGATGCTGGCCGGCGGTTCGGAAGCAGCCTTGGTTCCTCTCGGGATAGCCGGTTTTGCCTCCATGCGGGCCTTGAGTACCCGCAATGATGACCCGGAGCATGCCAGCCGCCCCTTTGATGCCAACCGCGACGGCTTTGTCCCGGCCGAAGGCGCGGGCGTTCTGGTTCTGGAGGAATTGTCCCATGCTTTGGCACGGGGCGCGAAGCCTCTGGCAGAAATCCGCGGCTATGGTGCCACTTGTGACGCCTATCACATCACTGCACCGTGTGACGATGGTGCCGGTGCGGCGGCGGCCATGACTGCCGCGTTGCGGCAAGCCGGTTTAGCGGCTTCAGACATCGACTATATCAACGCTCACGGTACCTCGACGCCATTGAATGATTTAGTGGAGACCAAGGCCATCAAGCTGGCCTTTGCGGCGTCTGCCCGGCGGGTTGCGATCAGCAGTACGAAAGCACAGACCGGTCACATGCTCGGTGCGGCTGGCGGTTTTGAGTCTGCGGTCTGCGTGCGTGCTCTGCAAGAGGGGATCATACCAGGCACCATGAACTACGAGACCCCGGACCCGG
>JAAZIZ010000444.1 GCA_012800565.1 Lentisphaerota bacterium | reverse complement strand
TACGTCCCCTGCGTCCCATGCCCATACGTCACCTGCGTCCCATACGTCCCCTGTGTCCCATGCCCATACGTCCCCTGCGTCCCCTGTGTCCCATGCCCATACGTCCCCTACGTCCCATACGTCCCCTGTCTTACCACTTTAATAATGCCATTCACAAATATCTTTATGCATAAACTTTCATAATAATGCATAATAATGCATAAAAAATCCCACAAAATACCAAGTCTTCCCTCGCCTGCCTGCCTCCCCTCCTGCCGCCGGGCTGCCGTTGCTGACGGCGGCAGGAGGTTCGTTGCAGGTTTACTTCTGATTCAATGCTTCGATGCGCTCTTCCAGCTGTTTTTGCTCGGCGTAAATTTCAGCCAGTTTGGGATTGGCCTCGACATAGAGGGCCTCGATTTGACTCTGCAGGAGTTCGATTTTCTTTTTCAATTCACCATCTGCTTCCATCGCGGCCCGTTCCAGTCGCCGGGCCTGATTGCGCTTGTAGAGCAGCTTCCCCCGCAGCTGGGACAAGGGATTTTTGAGCGCCGGCGCCTCGGTCTGCTGCTGCACTGCCTCTTCTCCTGCCGGTGGTGCGACTCCCTTCTGGGAGCGGAGCTGGCCGCACCACAAAGAAGCCAGAATCATCCCGCTGAGCATCATACGTCTGAACATGATATACCTCCTTTTTCGCCCGACCGCCCGAACCGCCTGATTCTGCCCTAGGCGCGGGGGCGGAACGGCAGCCGGAAAGTGATGAATTGCCCGCGCCGGAAGAAAAACTAAACTGTTTTTGCAAAAATGCAAACTATTTTTCAATTTTTTTCTTGCATTTTTCTTTTTCGGCAGTATTTTCAAGGCGGTAGCGCTTTTTGGGGGTGGTGGTTGGGGAGGAAAATTTGAGTCTCGCTCAGTCAGGGATTATGTTATGGCAGTCACATTTCCATTCCCCCCTGACATAAATTTAACCAGGATGCAGAGTATGAGCAGCGCTAAAAAACTTGCTGATTGTTCCTTGGACCGCCGTGCCCCGTTATGCTGGATGAAGCAGATGGTGCCCATGCCGGACTCGGTCCGCCTGGCCACGGACATCTATTTTCCCGCTTTGGATGGTGAGCGCCTGCCTGGGGCTTTCCCGGTCATTCTGTCCCGCACGCCATATAACCGTAAAGGTTTTCTGGAGAATGCACTGTTTTTTGCCCGCCATGGTTTTGTGGTGGTCTCTCAGGATGTGCGCGGGCGTTTTGAATCCGAGGGTATCTGTCAGCCTTATCAGAATGAGGCTGCTGACGGCTTCGCCTGCATCAGCTGGATCAAGCAGCAGAAATGGTGCAACGGCCGCATCGGCACCATGGGCTCGTCCTACTGCGCGGCGCTGCAGACTGCTGCGGCCTGTTTGAATCCGCCCGGTTTGAGCACCATGATTGTCACGGTTGGTCCGCACAGCAGCTACCACAGCTCCATGCGTCATAATGGCACCCTGGAGCAGCGTTTTCTGGTTTTCGCCTTCTCCATGGCAGCCAGCAGCAAGGAAGCCGCTGCCGACCCCAAGCTGGCCGCGATTTTCAACCAGGCTAAAGAGCATGTTTGGGATTATCTGCGCTCCGGCCCCATTCGCAAAGGCAGCACACCGCTGTCGCTATTGCCGCATTATGAGCAATTCGCCATTGACATCAGTACCCATTCCCGCTATGACGAATTCTGGCAGCAGCCGGGCTTCGGGCTTCGCCCCTATTTGGACCAGCTGCCCAATATTCCGACTCTGTATGTCGGCGGCTGGTACGACACTTATACCCGCGCGACCTTCGAGAACCTGCTCGAACACGGCTGCCGCCAGACTGCGCCCGTGCACGCCATCGTCGGCCCCTGGATTCACGGCGGCGTGGGAGGACAATATGCCGGGGATGCGGATTTCGGCCCGGAAGCTGGCAAAAACATGCAGGAAATTTCCCGGCAATGGTTCTGCCAATGGCTGAAAGATGAAGACCATGGCCTGAATGTCCGGCGCAAAATCGATTATTTTCTGATGGGCCGGGCCCGAGGCGGCAGCGCCACTCCGATTTACCGCGGCGGAACCTGGCACAGCTGCAGCTCCTGGCCCCCGCCCGGCTGCCGCCAGACCACGTTCTTTCTCCATCCGGAAGGGCGGCTGTCTTCGACCCGGCCCGACGACTCGGACGGCAAAAGCAGTTTTCTGTTCGATCCTGCCAATCCAGTGCCGACCATCGGCGGG
>JAAZIZ010000443.1 GCA_012800565.1 Lentisphaerota bacterium | reverse complement strand
CCTGCGCTGCGACCATGTTCGAGGATCAGCATGAGGAGCGGCCCGAGTTGGCCAAGCTTTCTCCCCGCCCCGATTTCTGCGCCTTGATTTATCCGGTGGTGACTTTTCTGGAGTCGAAGGGACATTCTGGCACGCAACGCGCTTTGCTGGGCGAGGCACCCGCACCGGAGTTGCGACGCCGCTTTTCACCCGAGGCCAATGTCAGTGCGGCGGTCCCTCCGACTTTCCTGCTGCAGGCGGTCGATGACAGCGTCCCGGTCGAGAACAGTCTGCTGTATTTCAACGCCTTGCGCTCAGCCGGAGTACCGGTTGAGATGCATATTTACGCCCAGGGCGGACACGGTTACGGGATGCGGAAACGCGGTTTGCCTATTGACAGCTGGCCCGATCTTCTGCGCGATTGGGCGCTGAACCAGCTAAACTGACGGCCGGGAAAACTCATAAGGAAAATTGATTATGCGAGTGATAGTAATTATGGCTGGTGGTGCAGGCGAGCGTTTCTGGCCCTTGTCGCGCCGCAATCATCCCAAGCAACTGCTGACCTTGACCGGCAGCGGCCAGTCCTTGCTGGCCGAAGCGGTAGAGCGCAGTATGGCGCTGGTGCCGCCTGAGAATATCTATATTGCCACCGGGCAGAATCTGCAGCAGGCTATCCGCGAAGCGGATTTAGGCATCCCCGAGGAGAATGTCATCGCGGAGCCCAGCCGCCGCAATACCGCCGGCTGTCTGATCTTTTCAGCTGCCAGCATCTTGGCCATGCACCCCAACCTCAGCCCGGAAGAAGTGACTATAGGGGTACTGACCGCAGACCACCGCATCCCGGAAACCACGCCTTTCGTGGAGACCGTACAGGCGGCCATGGATGCAGCCGAGAATCGGGAAAGCCTGATTACTATCGGGATTCAGCCGGTGCGCCCGGAGACCGCCTACGGCTACATTGAAGTGGCGGCAAATTCCAAGTCTCTGACTGCCAGCGGCGAGCCGCCCTTGTATCCGGTGGTCAGCTTCAAGGAGAAGCCCAATGCCGCGGCCGCAGCCCAGTACATCTCATCCGGTCGCTATTACTGGAACAGCGGAATGTTTTTCTGGCGCCTCTCGACTTTTCAGAATGAATTCGGGCGTGCCAATCCAGTGATGGCCGAGACCCTGGAGGACCTTACCGATGCCCTGATGGCCAATGATGATGCCCGGGCCAAGAAAATCTTCGATGCCATGCCCAATATTTCCATCGATTATGCGCTGATGGAAAAATCCGGCCGGGTGAATGTCATTCCCGGTAATTTTCTCTGGGATGACCTCGGCGCCTGGGATGCTCTGTACCGGACTTTTCCGCAGGATAACAGCGGCAATGTCAGTTACGGCGAGCCGGTGCTGCTGGACTGCCATAACAGCATTGTATATAATGCTCCGGGGCAGAAGAAGATCGCGGTGGCCGCAGTCGGGCTGGAAGATATCATCGTGGTAGTCAATGATGATGCCGTGCTGGTCATGCCCAAGGACAAAGCCCAGGATGTGCGCAAGGCGGTGATTGCCTTGCGGGACCGCAATGCAGAGCAGCTCTGATGGCTCCCCCCCCCATTGATAACAGGGCATTCCCTGTTGCCTTGTAATGGGCACCATCTTTCGTGCTTACTATGTGGCACGCTTGCAGCGTGCAGTTTCGGTGGGACGGTTACCCAGGGCGGCGCCCGCCTCCGGCGTGCTTGCCCTGGGCTGGTATGTCTTGCCCCGTTGGGGCTCGATCGGTGAGACGGTTACCCAGGACGCT
>JAAZIZ010000442.1 GCA_012800565.1 Lentisphaerota bacterium | reverse complement strand
TGGGAAAAAGTCCCCCTGCTCTGCCTGGGCACGGATGTCATCGTCGGCTTCCCCGGCGAAACTGAGCAGACCTTTGCCGAATGCCTGCAGTTCCTCACTGAACTGCCTTTCGGGCTTATGCACGTCTTCCCATATTCACCCCGGGCGGGAACCCCGGCCGCGACATTCCCTGACCAGGTACCCACTGGCTTGGCCGAGCACCGGGCCGCCAGGCTGCTGCACCTGGCCGAGGAAAAAAGTCGTCAGTTTGCCGACCGGCAGATCGGACAGCGCCTGCCGGTTTTACTGGAGCAGAGCTCCCCCCATGCCGAGGGCTGGACCGACAATTATCTGAAAGTACGTCTGCCGCAACAGCCTGGCCTGAACGCTAATACCCTGATCACAGCTGAAATAGTCCGCCATCTGAACCACCGTGCAGTCCTGGGCACTGCTCCGCAACCCTGCCACCCATCTTCCCGAAAGGAACCCTGATGTCAACCCAATTCAGCAAGATTGTCCTGGGCACGGTCCAGTTCGGCCTGCCCTACGGTATCGCCAACACTCTGGGGCAGCCCTCTTTCAAGACCGTCAAAGAGATTCTGGCCCTCGCCTATGACCACGGAATCGACACCTTGGATACTGCGGCCAGCTACGGCGAGAGCGAAATCGTGCTGGGGCAGGCCTTGCACGAGCTCAAACTGCACGGCAAAATGCGCCTGATCAGCAAAATTCCCCCCATGCCCCCGGATGTCCTTCCAGAGGATTTTGCTGCCAGCAGCCTGACCCGGTCGCTACGTAATCTGCGCTGCGAGGTACTGGACGGACTGCTCTTTCACCGCGAAGACAACTTGCCGCACCTGCCAATCCTGCAGCATCTGCAGGAACGCGGACTGACCCGGGGCATCGGCGTCTCTCTGGACAGTACCAAGTACGTGTCTCAGGTCGGAACACTGCCGCTGCTGCAGGTCCCCTGCAATGTCCTGGACCACCGCTTTGACGCGCTGATTGCCAGCCATCCCGGGCAGCTGTTCCTGCGCAGCGTCTATCTGCAGGGACTGCTGCTGCTGCCGGAAGAACAGATTCACCCCGAACTGGCGGCCATTATCCCTTGGCGGCAGAAGCTGGCGAAGCTGGGCCTGCCGTTGAAAGAACTCTGCTTCCGGTACCTGCTCTCACTGCCAGGGCGGATTTCCATCCTGACTGGAGTGGAGTCACTTGCGCAGCTGCAGGAGAATATCCGCCTGGTCAGCCTGGGACCCCTGCCGGCAGATTTATTTACTGCAGTTAAAGACGCGGTGCCCTTGCTTCCAGAGCGGCTGATCCGGCCCAGTCTATGGCCGGCAAAGAAGAAAAAGGAATAACTTATGCTCCGTTACGAAATCGTCCTGCCCAGCGTCAACACCAGGAATTATCCCAAGCCCATCACGACCTTGGTGATTGCTCCGGAAACCATCCGGCCGTCCACCGGGGTGATGCTTTTCACGCACGGCTGGGGCTGGAGCCGCCTGCGCTACCTGGATTTCATGTCTGAGGTGGTGGAGCAGCATGGTCTGCTCTGCCTCGCCAGCGAATATCGCCAGAGCGGCCTGGATTTCGATCCCGTGACCGGGGTAGGCTATGATGTCCCTTATGACGGGAGCTTCCTGCAAGTATTCGATGTGCTGAACAGCCTGCGCCAGATTCTGCCCTTGTACCCGCAGCTGAACCGTAGCCGCATTTTCCATTACGGCGGCAGTCAGGGCGGGCATATCGCGCTGCTCAGTGCTATCTTCGCACCGAATACTTTCACCGCAGTATATTCTTCCAGCGGCATGACCAGCCTGGACCAGCCTAAAATCGACCTCTGCGGGCGCTGCTTCAGCCCGGCAGAACTGTCCGCCAGGGATGTCTGCGAACATGCGGAAATGCTCAAATGCCCGCTCTTCCTGGAACACGGCACCGCAGATGAAAATGTCAACTGCGAACAGCACGCCGGACGCCTGGAAAAACGCCTGCAGAGCCTGCACAAGATTTATACTATCAAATATTATGCCGGGGGCGGGCACAGTCTGGCGCCGGCAATCAGTAAAAAAGAGGCTTTTCTGGCTATGCTGCCTGCTCTGCTGGCAACCCCGAACCGCGCCTGCCCGGATGATTTTCTGTCCGGCAGCAAGGTGCTTCTGCCCTGCGGGGAGAGCAGTCTGCTGATTGACTGGAGCAAGCCCCCGGGCTCAACCGAGCTGTTCAGCTGGGTTCATTCTTCTGGCTCAGAAAAGACAGCGCTCTGATGCCGAAGCGTTTCTGACGCAGCAAGTGCCAAGGTGAATGCGGGAACAGGGGCAATTCTTCGCCGTACTGATGCTCCAGGACCAGCAGACAATCTGTGCCGGCCCAGGCGGCGAATTCCGGCTGCTGCAGCAAGGCTGCTCCGCCGAAGGCACCGGGCGGCGGATTGTAGGGCGGGTCCGCCAGAATTACGGCGAATTTCCCCGACCAATCCGACAGCACCCGGCTGGTGTGCTGGGCATCGGCAGTCACGATTTTCACTTGTCCGCAATCCGGTCCGATAGCTTTCCGCACTGCGGCCAGATTTTTCTCCATGCAAAGCACATGGGCGGGATTTTTTTCCAGCATGAATACGGTTCCGGCGCCACGGCTCAATGCCTCCAAGCCCAGGGCGCCGCTGCCGGCGAAGAGGTCCAGGACGTTTTTGTCTCTGAGATCGCCTAAAATTGCGAACAGGGCCTCTTTGACCCGGTCTTCAGTCGGTCTCAGTCCGCTGCCGGGTGGTGCCTGGAGCCGGATGCTGCGGGCCTTGCCGCTGATGATACGCATGGCCTTACACCCCTGTACGCGGAATCCGGAAACGGCTGGCAATATTGCCGCACTCCGGGCATTGCCGGCTGCGTTCCTGGCGCTTGATCAAAAAGACCCGCCCGCATTTTTTGCACACCATCAGTTGTGAGCGTGAGAGTTCCCACTCGCGGTTGTTCTGCCGGAAACGCTCAAGGATGTACAGCAGCGCCAGAATGCTGATCAGCACCAAGGTGTAGATCAGCATTCCGTTTGCGATATTGACCATAAAACTCATATCTGCTCAAGGTTATTCGGGTTTCCTGGGGCTGCTCTGCTTCCCCGTTGCTTCTGGCACTGCCTGGGCAGGGGGAAAGCGCCAGTCTATTTTCAGCAGCCAGTTCTGCCCCGCGTCGGCTTTTCTGCTGGCGATGGGATTCTCCCGGCGCTGCTGTTGAATGAACGCCTGGACCGCCTGCATGGCCAAGGCATCAAGTTTGCGGCTGCCACTGGACTGGCAAACCTGTACTCGCGGCAGGGGGCGGGGAGCGGGGCTCTGCCACTGCCCTTCAGGATGCGGAAGCACCCCTACTTCCAGTATAGTCGAACGCTGCAACAGCGCCTGCTCGGCCTGATACACCGGGTCTTCATACCAGTTCTCCGGCTGCAGCTTGGGCGTCTCCCGCAATGGCCCCACCCCGACTACGGTCCAGAATGCACCAACAGGCGACACCATGGCCGGCTTTGGCG
Organism: Lentisphaerota bacterium; assembly: GCA_012800565.1. GTDB lineage: Bacteria > Verrucomicrobiota > Lentisphaeria > Oligosphaerales > Oligosphaeraceae > JAAZIZ01. The sequence continues at coordinate 4,126 of JAAZIZ010000442.1, read as the reverse complement.
GCAGGACGATGCTGGTATGGCGGTTCCACTCCTGCCAGATCAATTCTGCCAGCGGCAGACCACGGATGTCCGGATCGCGTCCAGGTGCATCATGTTTTGGCCAGAACTCGAAAGGCAGCGTCCACTGCGGCAAATCCGGTGGCGGATATTCAGTCGGCGGAAAGGCATATTTAGAAAATCCAGTCCGCAAATTGGGCAGCACCGACAACCTGGGGTCGGCAATCCGAGCCCAGCGTTCCAGTTCATTCAGGAAAAGCACGGTTTTACCGGCAGCTGGACTTGGAGCTGCCAAGCTGAGGTTGACCACAGGCAGGAATTCCCTGCGGTCGGGTGGCGGGGGACTGGTCTGTACCGGCAACTCCAGGAAATAAAGGGGCAGATGTAACAGGCTGATCAGGACGAATGCCAGCAGGAAACGGCACCAGCCCCGCTCCAGGAACGATATTTTCGCTGACCGGGGCCGGGGGTTCATGGTGGAGTGCCTCGCGGTGAAAACTGCTGGCTGATATCCTTGCCGGGGCTGTTAGCGGCCAAGTATATATTCAAGCTGTTGCGGCGGGCGATATCCACCACCTGGGCGATGGTCTCATAGGTGACTCTCTTGTCGGCCCAGACGATAATCATGGGCTTTTGCCGGTCGAGTGTATTCTCCCGTCCACCGCTGCTGCTCAGCAAGCTGGAAAAAGCATTATTGAGGTCCTCCAGCTGCAGACGCTTGTCATTGAAGAACAGCTCGTCCGCTGACACAATGGTCAGGATGTATTTATCGGCCGCCTCCAGGTCCAGGCAGGTGAGCGTGGGCAGTGATAAGGAAGTCTCGACCTTGATGCCGGACCAGAATACCAGACTGTTGCTGATCATAATCATAATCAGCAGGATAAAAAACAGATTCAGCAATCCCACCAATGCGGGGAAAATGCCGGGTATCTTATTCAGGCTGGTAGTCTGTTGCTGCATAGTGCATCAGTTTTCGGTTGGGATATCCACCGTGTCTTCGGCCCCGGGCAGGCTCCGGCTGGCCCGGTTACTGCTCAGAAAGAACACGATCTCGGAAGCGGCCTTGTGCATCTCCTGGATGATCCAATTGATTTTTTCCAGCAGGATGAAATAGCACAAGTATGCCAGCGCTGCCACCACCAGGCCGGCGGCGGTGCAGTAGAGAGTGCCGCGGATATACCCGCTCAGATCGGGAATGGAAATAAACTGCCCGCCCGCGGCCTTGATCTTCTCAAAAATGCCCATCATTTTGAACAGCGTGCCCAGCAGCCCCAGCACTGGCGCGATATTGGCAATGCAGGCCAGCAGTTTCATATTGCGTTCCAGCCGGCCGATGATCAGGCGGATGGACTCGTCCACCGCATAACGGATTTTGGCCTCGCCCTCATCCCAGCGTTCGATGGCAGTGCGAATGACCTCTCCGACCGGGCCGGTTTTGTTGTCGCAATTAGCCACTGCCTCCCGGACATTGCCGTTGCGCAAATGGTTCATCAATCCGCGCAGCAGCTCATTGGTGTCGACCTTGGTCCGATGGAAGAGCAACAAGCGCTCCAGAAACAGCAGCAAGGCCAGGAAGCCGAAAGCGATGATTACGAACATCAGTGGCCCGCCTTCGCTCAGGAACTCCTGCAAGGCCTGGCTGCTGCCCAGCAAGCGGAGACTTGCGGCCCCTTCTGCAGGCGAGGGGAGCACAGCCGGAACAAACACTTTTACGATAGCTGGCAGTGGAATCATTTTACATCCGCATTCTGGGTTTTAGACAGGCAAAAAGTTGTGCGCTGCTGCTGCGGGCAGCAGGGCGTAACCGGGAATCACTTCACCACCGGTGCCTCAATCTCCCCGGCTGCGGGGATGAATTTCTCGTTGGAACGGGGTAGGAGCTCTTCCAGCCTCCGGGCCAACGGTTCAGGGAAACGCTGTTTGGCGATCATCAGGCTGGTCTTCTGCATCTGCTCCCAAGGCGGCAGTCCGCGTCTTTTTTCGGTACCTTCGACGAAGCGCTGGTAGTGGTCGTAGAGTTGTTTGGCAATAACCACATAGCTTTCGGCAGTTTCCTGTTCATCAATAGCCAGCTGGTAATATGCCTGGAGCAGATATCCCTGCACTGTGCCTTGGGCGTGCTGATAGGATGCCGCTTCCATATCTTCGGCCAGTTCATGGAGCACAAACTCCTCCAGATTCAGCTTGAAGCGCCCGGGATTCATGGCCCGCCCTTTGTCGATATATTCTTTGGCTTTGCTCTTTTCTCCGAACTTGTACAGGCAGACCACTGCATCAACCAGAAAGTTCACATACGCGCCTTCGACATGACTCTCCTCGTAATATTCCTGCACATCCCGGTAAGCTTTGTCAACAGCATCCACCAGGCTGATGTTCGGGGTCATTTCCAGGTGTTCGATATCTTTCAGATAGACCAGGCGTCCCATCTGGAATGCGTTATTCAGGGACTGGAAAATCATCCTGTCGCAGCTCAATCGCTTGAAAGTATCGATAGCGGAGTGCCATTTCTCCTTGCCGCGCTCGGCCCAATAGATAGCGTGCGCTTCGGGCAGGCGCCATTCCAGATTGCCGTAGCGTTTATTGAGCTTCAGCAGCCATTTCGGCTCAAGGCGATATTTGTTGACCATCCAGCGATGGCGCAGGCAGAGTTCCACCGTCTCCTTGATGCCGGCTTCCTCCAGTTGCCCGGCAACTTTCTCGGGGATGACTGCCAGATGCCGGAACTCCTGCTCGAACTCCAAGAAATTCTTGTATCCGTTGGCAGCCAGGATATTCCAGAAATCAGGCTTATTTTCCAGCACCGCCTTGAGTTTATTCTCTTCCAGAGGCGCTTTCTGAATTATTTCCCACTGGCCATAATAATCGCCGAAGAGCCGGATCATCTCTTTGGCGAATTCGGTCTTGTAGTAGCGGTTTGCGTCATCAAGGTCTTTTCCCATCTTATGCTGGTAAATCCAGCCCAGCTGCCGGAACAGCTCCGGATCACCGGGATTGAATTCGAGGGCTTCATCCCGGATCAGCTCAATGCCGCGCTTAACCCAGCGCCAGCGGTCCTCAAAGTTGGTGAAAGTCACCGAGACGTTGTAGGCCATATTCCAGGCCAGGAATGCATGTGAACCGGTGAAGCGCGGCTGCAGTTTGACAATCCAGTTAGCCAGCTGCACCATCTCGAAATACTTACCTTCGTCCTGCATCTTGCTGGAACGCAGCCAGAGCCAATCCCCCAGCAGGCCGCGGAAGCCGCCCAAAGCAACGCTGGTGAAAGCCACCAGCGGCGGGGCGTTTTCCAGGGGGTCCACGTCGGTCAGATGGTTCTCGACCCGAATGGCATTCATCCGTCCCTGAATGAATGACAGCAGTCCAAGCATGGCCACCATGGCCAGGACGATAATAAAAATGGGCCAATAACGCTTCTTCATACTGTATTTCCTATCAGCGTTTGATTACCGTACCGAGCTCGCGTTTGGTTAAAATCCAGATTCCCAGTCCGGCGATTAGTCCGGTACGGATCACGATCAGGTTCAGGAAAGCTTTGCCGATGCGGCTATACTCGACCAGGTTGCCTTTGGCCAGATCAGAAGTGGCATCCAGGTCATCGACTGAAACCACCAGGACTCTGATCACCTGGGCAAACTTATGCACTGACTTCTCCATCAGGTTCTTATATTTGTAGCTGCCATCTTCGTTGCGTAAAGGCGCACCGAGTGCCGCCTGGACGCTCATGCCGATAACCAGATAGGAGATGGCCGCAAAAGCCGCCACCGGGGTGGAGAATGCCGAACCGACTGCACAGCCCAGGGCGGCCAGGAAAGCGATCTGGAACAGCGCCAGGATCATTGAGCGGGCGTAATTGCTGAAAAAACCAGTCACCCGGCAGAGGATTACCGGCTGGTCAGCAGCCTGGAAGACTGCCGGAACAGCCTCCACGCCGCCCCACATTTCCTGGGGCAGGTTCAAGAAGCGCAGCACTACCCGGTTATTCTGCTTCCGGTCGATCACTGCCGCCGCACGTACCGGCATTTCCTGGAAGCTGCCGCCGGCGACCCGGAAATCCTGCATAGCGAACGGGGTACTGACTTCACTCTTTTCCATCGGCAGCAGGAAGCCCCAGAGACAGGGGATCATTTTC
>JAAZIZ010000039.1 GCA_012800565.1 Lentisphaerota bacterium | reverse complement strand
TCTCACGGCTGACCACCAGCTGGTAATGCGGCTCAGTGCCTTTGATGCTCAACAGCACGCTCTCAATCTGGGAAGGATAGAGATTAACCCCGCGGATAATCAGCATGTCATCGCTGCGTCGGCGCACCCGGTCCATCCGTACCATAGTGCGTCCGCAGTCGCATCGGTCATAACTCAACCGGGAGAGGTCGTGGGTGCGGTAGCGGATCAGTGGCATTCCGGTTTTGCTGATGGTACTGAAGACCAATTCGCCCTCTTCTCCGGGGCCTTTGACTTCGCCGCTGATGGGGTCGATGATTTCCGGCAGGAAGTGATCCTCGAAGATATGCAGGCCGCAGCGGGCTTCGCAGTCGGCGGATACTCCAGGGCCGATGATTTCGGACAAGCCGAAGATATCATGGGCGCGCACACCGCTGCCGGCCTCAATGCGCAGGCGCATCTCCTCGCTCCAGGGCTCGGCGCCGAAGAAACCGACGCGGAGCTTGGCTTTTTTCAGATCGAAGCCGATTTTTTCAGCTTCTTCCATGATATGGATAAAGAAAGACGGGGTGCAGCAGATGCCGGTGATATTGAAATCCTTGATCAGCATCAGCTGTTTTTCGGTGCTCCCGCCGCCCATGGGGACTACCGAACAGCCCAGGCGTTCGGCGCCGCCGTGAGCACCCAACCCGCCGGTAAACAGGCCGTATCCGTAAGAGATCAGTATGATGTCATCTGCGCTGACTTTGCCCATCATCAGCACCCGGCTGACGGTCTCCGACCAGACCTCAAGGTCATTGCGGGTGTAGCAGACCACGGTGGGTTTGCCGGTGGTGCCGCTGGAAGCATGGATGCGGACGATGTCCCGCATGGGGACGGAAAGCAGTCCGAAAGGATAAGCGTCGCGCAGATCGGATTTGTTGGTGAAAGGGAATTTGCTCAGGTCCTGCAATGTTTTCAGGTCTGAGGGTTTGACGCCGGTGCGGTCGAAAGACTGCCGGTAAAACGGCACATTTTTGTACACCCGGTGCAGGGTTTCACGCAGTCGTTCCAGTTGCAGGTTTTCCAAAGCCCGGCGCTCAACGAAGTCTTTCAAATGGAGATCGGCAATCATATCCATTATTCTCCTGGTAATCTCACGTCTGTAAATCCGCCTCCACTTGAGGCGGTATAACTCATGTACATGCAGGTTAATTTAATTGCCGGGACTTATTTTACAATCCCGGGCGGGCAGTTCCAGGGCATTTCCCGGTTGTACCGGGTAAAACTTGTTTCCCGGTGATCCGATGTTACAGTAATATTTGTTCCCATGCTTTTACGGGGAAGGATGGCGCGTTATATGGAACTTGGGAAGGAGCCGGAGCAAGTCCGGCCAGCAGCCGACAGGAAGATATGCACGGACTGATTTTCGCAATTGAGAAATTTGCCATCCACGATGGTCCGGGAATCCGTACCGTGGTATTTTTCAAGGGCTGCCCCCTGCGTTGTCTGTGGTGTCATAATCCGGAATCCCAGTGCCGCCAGCCGGAGGTCTTGTTCTCGCCGGAGAAATGCATCGGCTGCGGCTGGTGTCTGCAGGCCTGCCCGGAGAAATGCCACTTGTTGGGGACGGAGGGTGAACATAAATTTGAGCGTGAGCACTGCCGCCAGTGTGGGCTGTGCGCTCGTGAATGCTATGCCGGGGCGCTGGAAGTAGCCGGCAAGCAATACACGGTCGCAGAAGTTATCGCTATAGTCATGCAGGACAAGGTCTTCTATGACCATTCCGGCGGCGGCATCACGCTCTCGGGCGGCGAGCCCATGGAGCAATTCCCTTTTGCCCTGGCCCTGTTGCAGGCTGCCCGCAAGCAAGGCTTGCATACTTGCCTGGAGACGTGCGGGCAGGCACCGTACAGGAATTTTCGCCAGCTGCTGCCGCTGGTGGACCTGTTCCTCTATGATTACAAGGCCACTGACCCAGAAATGCACCGTGAATTCACCGGTGTTAACAACGAACTGATCTTGACAAATCTGCGCCAGCTGGACCGGGACGGGGCGAAAATCATCCTCCGCTGTCCGCTGGTGCCAGGTATAAACGATGATTCCGGACATCTGGCGGGCATCGCCAGTATCGCCAATTCATTGCGTCATATCCAGCAGATCGACCTGGAGCCGTATCATCCTCTGGGACGCGGCAAATGCCAGCGCCTGGGACGGGAGTATCCGCTGGCGCTGGATGAATTTACCACGGAAGAGCGCATTTCCGGCTGGCTGGCCGCACTGCAGTCCCAGACTGCGGTCCCGGTTCAGAGGAGTTGAGTCGCAGACAGTACCATATAATCAAGCCAAGCAGGAGTACACGATGAGAATTATGCTGATGACCGATTTGGAAGGTGTAGCCGGGGTGCTGAATGCCGTGGATTGGATTCATCCCGATAGCCGCTACTATGATCAGGCCAAAGAACTGCTGACTGCAGAAGTCAATGCCGTGGTTGACGGCTTTGCCGCTGCCGGAGCGGAGGAAATCGTGGTTGTGGACGGGCATGGTCCGGGGGCTCTGAATCCCGCCTTGCTGGACCGCCGGGCCTGGCTGAGCCGCGGGACTTTCAAGCCGGTATGGCCTTTCGGACTGGACCGGAGCTTCGATGCATACTCCTGTGTGGGCCAGCACGCCAAATCGCGCACCCCGTTCTCGCATTTGACCCACACGGGCTCATTCGCCTGCCTGAGCCTGGCGATAAACGGTTATGAAATCGGCGAATATGGCCAGATGGCTCTTTGTGCCCGGGAGTTGGGTGTGCCCGCCATCTTTGCTGCAGGTGAGGAGGCGTTCGCCCGGGAGGCGGCTGATCTGACCCCCGGGGTGGTCACCGTGGCGGTGAAAAGAGGTGTACTTGATGATACTTTCGATGATTATGACGCTTACAGCTATGAGCGAGCCAAAACCAGTGCCATCCATCTGGCCCCTGCCCGGGCCAGAGAGCTGCTACGCGAGGGAGCTTTCCAGGCAGTAAAGAAATTTCAGACTAACCCCGCATCTTTCCAGTACCGGGAATTTACCACGCCATATACGCTGGTGCTCAAGACCCGCCCTGCAGAGGGGCGGCCGCCCAAGATTGTCACCAAGACTCATCCGGACAGCTTTATCGAGTTGCTGAATGCCGGCAACTGAGTCCCAGCACCAGCCGTTGCCTGGGCATGGGATGTTTATTCCACCGTGCGTTCCCAGATGGACAAGGTCTGGCGGCTGCGGTCGCTGAAAAAAGAAGCTTTGCTGATATCAGTCTCGCGGATAATGCGATAACAGGTGCGCAGTTCACGGTCCTGCTGGTAGGCGGCCGCAGTGATGACCGCGAGGTTGTTTTCAGTGAAATTGAAAGCGTTGCGGATTTTGCTCAACAGCTCAATGTCCAGACTGTCTTCCAGCGCGGTGCCGTGTTCCTCCCACTGTTGGCGGGCCTCCAGTACCTCCTCCAGCTCGCTGTCACTTAAACTCAGGATGCGCTGAATAAGCTCAGGGCTGGCCGAATAAAAAGACGGTTGGGGGCTGGCTGAGCCACGTCGCCTGCCGGTGGCCTGAGTCTGAAAAGAGCATCCCGGCGGCGGCACAATGGCGATTTCGCCAGTGATGACGTTGCGCCAGTTCGGCAGCCAGTATATTTCCCCCCGGAACTCAATTTTGCCGTTCCGGGGCAGGGTCGGGAAGCCCTCGGCCAGATATTCATCGCGTTCCATGCCATTGAGCTTGCGCAAGTCATCGCTGTCGGTATAATCATCAAGGACATCAAGAAAATTGTTTATTTCATCCAGCAGGTCCACTTCGTCCAGGGAGACATTGTTGCGCAACGAGGCCGGCTCGCTGACTTTGAATCCCTCTTCTCCGGAAGACAGATAAGTGAGCACCAGTCCATTGTCGAAAACATGAGGCCGGCGGTCCAGCATCCAGGGCTCGAAGTTTTTGGTGGCCCGCAGTTCATCCTCCGCGGTTTGTCCCAAGCGGCGGTTGCTGAACAGCCTTCGGTCGGTCAGATGCATCCAGAAAGTCACCTCAGCTGCAGATTCAGCCTGATAGCGCAGGCGTGATTTAGTGGTCAGCACCATTTCCTCTTTGGCGATGACCTCGGTAATCAGCATCAGGTGGGCGATCAGCAGCATGCTGGCGGCCAGTACACCCAGTACCATGATCAGGGCCACGCCTGAGTCGTGTTTGTCGGTGCGGGGGTGGCTCATCGTTTGTCGTCCGGTAAGGGTTCCCATTTGCCAAAACGTTCCCGGAAACCGCTGCCCATAGTGCGGCGCAGCCAGGATTCGGTGCGTCCATCCTGCCAGTTGATGGTCAGCATCACTGCCAGCGGGACATCCTTGCGTTCGGAATTCTCGGTTTCCCATTGGTCCAGCCAGAGCAGGCGCTGTTCCCAGTCGGAGCTGTTATCAGCGGACCAGTCAGCATAGCGGAAGCGGATGCTCTCAACACCTTCAGCCAGCAGTGCGGTCTTCTTGCGCTCACCGACCTGGTCCCAATGCAGGAATGGCCGGTCGCTGTAGACGATATGCAGTTTGCCGTCCTCAAGCAGGAATTCGGCGAAGCGCAGGCAGCCTTCGATTTCATCATTCAGGCGGTGGATATAGGCGCAGCGCAGGCTGTCCTGGCTGGCGATAATAAAGGGCACGCTGCGTCCATCCTCATCCGGCCAGGTGAACGGGATGATATTTTCCAGCATGGCGCTGATGCTGCGGTCCAAGGCCAGCAGTTCACTGAAGCGATTGCGCTCGGTGACAATTTTCTCCCAGCTGCGGCTGGTCTCCAGGGAATAGGCAAAGAGAGCCAGTGCCACCAGCATAAAGATGCTGACTGCAATGATGATTTCCAGGAAAGTAAAGGAGGATTTTTTCATTCCAAATCCTCCTCTTTGACCAGTTTCCTGATTCGCATTTCCTGCATCAGGTTTCCGGCTGGGTCGAAGACCTGGATGTGGTATTCTCCCAGGCGCCATTCCCGGATGGATTCCAGTGCGTCTTCAGGCAGGTCCTCGGTGTCATAGAGCTGGCAGCGGCTGGAGAAGCCTTGCGGCAGTAATCCTTCCGGCAGTTGTGCATTTGCTCCTCCCAGCAGATAGCATTCCGCGGCCTGGCTGAGCAGGTGCTGTCTGCCCCAGCGTTTTTCTGCCCGCAGGAGCCTGGCCCGGGCACCGCCGATGATGCCCATGCTTGCGGCCACTGCCATCGCCAGCAGAGTGGCGGCAACCATTACCTCCATCAAGGTAAAATTATGTCGCTTCATCTTCATAACATATTGTGCCAGACAGATGTTTTCGCCTGATTGCGAGTCCTGCTGGAGACGGGAAACCTTGGTCGGTCCGGCGGAATACGGGGCTTTATCCGCTGGCAGTCAGATGCTGGATTTTTTCTTCTGCCTGGACCGCCAGCTTTCGGGTCTGCGGGTCAAGCCACTGCTGTTTGGAGAGCCAGAACAAGCTTCTGGGCAAGGTCTGCAGCTGGGATTCGGAGAGGCTGGCATTGAATTTCAGCAGTTCGACTGCCAGGCAGGTATATAGCATTGCCGCCAGCAGTTCCGGGGGCAGGGTGTTGCCGGGATTCTGAAGCTTGATGATCTGCCGGGTTTTCTGCAGTTCTGCCAGGGTCGTCTCCGGTCCCTGGATCAGGTCCCGAAAGGTACGGCCCAGGCCTGGAATAGTCTCCGACTGCAATTCCAGCCAGAAAGCGCCCATATCCTGAGAGGAGAGGAAATGCTGAGTCAGGATTTCCGGATCAAGAGTGATGTCTTCAGGCAGAATCTGGTGCAGGGCCTGCCACTCCTGCATGACCAGACGCGGGTCGGAAATAGTGCTCATCAACAGTGCTTCCAACTGCTGGATCAGATATTGCTTGATCTTCTCAGAATTACGATAGCGAGTCCGCAGTGAAAGCTCCCCTGGGCGGTCCTGATAGGAGCGGTTGGATAAATCATCGAGCAGGCATTCAAACAGTTCCGGACCGCCTTCTGAAACGCAGATATTCCGCACCCGCCGCATGGTCTCGCGGATGATTTCCCGGGCCCACTGACGGTCAAAGAAAGGATCGCTGGGCAGGTTGTCCAATGGCTGGAAATGTTGCCCGCTTGGAGTCTCGTACTGTTTTTCAAACAGATACAACTCCAGTGACTCGCGAATCAGAATCCGGAAGCAGACCCCGGCTCTGCGGCTGTCGGCCTGGAATTTGTCTCTGACGAACTGATCCGCAAAGAAATTTTCCAGGATTTTTCGGGCTTTGCCGGGTGCAAAGTGGCGGCTGCAGATCAGATATGAGAGCAGTACGTGGTAATTCTGGTCAGCGCAAAGCCAGGCCGCCGAGAATGCTTCGGCAGCTGTGGAGTGCCCGGCTGCAGAATGAATGTTTTGCGCAGAAGCCATAGTCGGTGAGGAGTTATTGGCGCAATCTCAAGCCCTGCGCCCGGCAGGCAGTTTCTGCCGCTGCAACCGCACTTCAGTTGTGCTCAGTGCAGGCGATGCCCAGTTCCGCCAGCTGCTTGGGATCGACATCGCTGGGGGAATCAGTCAGCAGGCAAGATGCTTTGGCGGTTTTGGGGAAAGCAATGACTTCCCGGATGGATTTGGCGCCGGTCAGCAGCATTACAAAACGGTCGAAGCCGATGGCCAGTCCGCCGTGTGGCGGGGCACCATAGCTGAAAGCTTCCAGGATATGCCCGAAGCGCAACTGCGCTTCATCGTCGCTGATGCCCAAGGTCTTGAACATCAGGGCTTGCAAGGATTGATTATGGATGCGGATTGAGCCACCGCCCAATTCTACCCCGTTGAGGACAATGTCGTATGCCTTGGCCCGGACTTTGCCCGGATCGCTGCTGAGCTTCTCAATATCTTCATCCAGGGGGCTGGTGAAAGGATGGTGCACGGCAGCATAGCGCTGCTCTTCGGGGTCCCATTCCAGGAGCGGGAACTCCACCACCCAGAGGAATTTATAATCCGTGCCGCGGTTCAGGCCGGCCCGATCGGCAATTTCCAGGCGCAGCCGTCCCAGGGCCTCACAGGCCACTCGCCAGGAATCTGCGATCAGCAGCAGCAGGTCACCGGGTTCGGCAGCGAGGGTTTTATGCAGGGCATCTTTCTCAGCCGGGGAGAGGAACTTCGCGGCTGAGCCGCTGAAATCGCCGTTCGGTTCTACTTTCAGCCAGACCAGGCCTTTGGCACCGAAGAGTTTGGCTGTCTCGGTCAGCTCATCCAGTACCTTGCGGCTGCAGCTCTCTGCCATCGCTTTGGCATTGAAGCCCTTGATTACGCCGCCGCTTTCCTGCACTGCAGTGAAAGCGCGGAAAGTGCTGTTGGCGAAGACCGCATTGAGGTCCTGCAATTCCAAGCCGAAGCGCAGGTCTGGTTTGTCCGAGCCGTATTTATCCATGGCAGCCTGCCAGGTCAGTCTGGGCAAGGGCAGTTCCAGTTCCAGACCATGCACCTCCTTGACTACTGCGGCGATGAGTTTTTCCACCAGCGCGATGACGTCATCCTGATCAACGAAGCTCATCTCCAGGTCCACCTGGGTGAATTCCGGCTGGCGGTCGGCGCGCAGGTCTTCATCGCGGAAGCAGCGGGCAATCTGGAAATATCTCTCCAATCCGCCGACCATCAGCAGCTGTTTGTATTGCTGCGGAGCTTGGGGCAGGGCATAGAAACTCCCGGGCTTGATCCGGCTGGGAACCAGGTAATCGCGGGCCCCTTCAGGGGTACTCTTGCTTAAGATCGGCGTCTCTACTTCAACAAAGCCATTCGTATCCAAAATATCGCGTATGATTTTAGCGATGCGGTGCCGGAGCCGGAGATTGGGCAGGATGCTGGAGCGGCGCATGTCGAGGTAGCGGTACTTGAGGCGCAAATCCTCACTGGCGTTCTGGTCTTCCAGGTGGAAAGGCATAGGATTGGCGCGGTTCAGGATTTCCAGTTCTTCGGCCATGACTTCGATGGCACCGGTCTGGCGCTTGGGATTGATCATGTTTTCCGGCCGCGCCTGCACGATGCCGCTGACTGACAGCACCCACTCTTCCCGGATATCTTTGGCTTTGGCAGCCAGTTCCGGCTGGGTGGCCGGGTCCAGGCAGACCTGAGTTATGCCTTCGCGATCGCGTAAATCCAGAAAAATCAGTCCGCCGAGATTGCGGCTGGAGTTGACCCAGCCGCAGAGGGTGACTGTGCTGCCGATATCGGCCGGGCTGAGTGCATTGCAACTATGGGTGCGCTTGAAAGACATGCTGTGATTTTCTCCCGAAACCAGGCAGAGAATGCCCGGTTATTATGCTTGTAAGAACCAGTTTTTTAGTTCGCCGACCGGCAAAGTGACTTGCTCGGAGGTAGTCATGTTGCGGCAGATGACGCTGCTCTGGGACAATTCCGCTTCGCCAAGAATCAGCACCCGGCTGGCACCCTCACGGTTGGCACTGCGCATCTGAGCCTTCAAACTGCGGTTGCTGAAATCAGCCTTGACCCGACCGCCCAGACCCGCTTGGCGCAATTCGCCGGCCAGACGCAGGCCGACCGGGATGGCTGGCGCCCCCAGGCTGACAATGTAAGTGTCGGTTCGGTTGGAGGGCGGCGACTGCAACCCGAGGCTCTCCCGGGCCAGCAGCAGGCGTTCCATCCCAGCCGCAAAACCGATGCCTTCGAAAGTCCTCTTGTCGCCCGGCAGGGAAATGCGGTATCTGCCGCCGCCGGCCAAGGCGTCCTGCGCTCCCAGTCCGGGGTGAGTGATTTCAAAGACGGTATGCACATAGTAATCCAGGCCGCGCACCATTCGGGGGGCCAGTTCATATTCCACGCCTAATTCAGTGAGACCGGCGCAGACTTCGGCGAAGAATGTCCGGCTGGCTTCGCCCATCAAACTGAGAATCTGTGGCGCTCCGAGAGCGATTTCATGGCAGGCGGGATTTTTGCAGTCCAGCATTCTCCAGACATTGGTGGAGAGTCGCCGCTGACAATCCTCGCACAGTGCGTTGCTGTGCGGTTGAAAATAATCCAGCAAGGCCTGGCTGATGGCCTGGCGGTCTTCTGGCAGACCGCGGGTATTCAGAAGCACCCGGCTGCCGTGTATGCCCAGCTCGGCTAAAAAATGCACCAGCATGGCGATGCACTCGGCATCCATCCAAGGGGAGTCTGAGCCTACAGCCTCGACCCCGACCTGATGGAATTGCCGGCGGCGCCCGGCGGCGGGACGTTCACCGCGGAACATCGGGCCGAAGTAAAAGACCCTGGCTTCCTCGCCTTGTTCCAGGCCCTTGTTGGCGATCGCCCGCATGACTCCGGCGGTTCCTTCCGGGCGCAAGGTCAAACTGCGTCCGCCGCGGTCCTGGAAAGTGTACATCTCTTTCTGCACCACATCGGTCTCATTGCCCAAATTACGGACAAAGACATCGGTGCGTTCAAAAATCGGGGTGCGCAGCTCCGTATATCCGTAGCGGGAAAAAATATTTCTGGCCTGTTTTTCCAGGTTGATCCAGTCAAGTACTTCTGGTTCCCAGAGATCAGAAGTGCCGGGTAATGGTTCGTTAACTGCCATTTATCGCTCCATTGCAATTGAATTTATGCAAAAACTGTAATATAATACATTATTTACCGAACTGCTTGTTCCATTAATAAATTATCTGGAGTGTCACCTGTATGAATCCTAAAATCGCCCTGCTGATGGGCAGTAAATCCGACCTGCCCAAGCTGGAATCATGCCTGCAGACGCTGCAGGCCCTGGAGCTGAAATATGAAGTGCGGGTGCTCTCGGCTCACCGCACCCCGGAGGTGGTGGCTGAATTTGCCCGCAATGCGGAGAGCCGCGGCCTGGAAGTCATAATCGCTGCCGCCGGCGGGGCAGCGCATCTGGCCGGAGTGGTGGCCGCACATACGCTGTTGCCGGTCATTGGCATCCCGGTTGAAGGTGGTGCATTCAAAGGTATGGACGCGTTGCTCTCAACCGTGCAGATGCCCGGCGGCATCGCGGTGGCGACAGTCGGGGTAGGCAGCGGCGGAGCCACTAATGCCGCCTTGCTGGCAGCCCAGATTCTGGCCCGCACCGACCCTGCTCTGCGGGTGCGTCTGGAGGCGGACCGGGCGTCCCGCCGGGACAAGGTACTGTCCGATGACCGGGAACTGCAGTTATGAGCAAGAGATTCAGGCTGTCACTTTTGCTGCTGGGCTGCATTTTGGGCTGTGGCCTGAGAGGCTGGGCAGCGTCGGCAACTGTGTCACCTACTGCTCTGCCGGAGCTGGTGCGCGTTCTGGAGGAAAAGTCATTGCTGCCGGTGTTGAGCAGCAGCGACGATGCTCTCCTGCTGCAGAAATTCCTCTCGCTGCTGGGCATTCCGGCTGTGCCTTTGCCTCTAAGTATTGCTGCCGTGGAGCATTCCCCCATCTGTCTGCCTGGTGACGCTGGTGAAGTCTATCTGCGGCTGGCAGATTTCCGGCAATTGGACCAGGAGGGATGGGACAAATGCCTGAAAGTGCTGCCAAAAGAAAAGTGGCGCGGGGTGATTCTGGATTTGCGTGGCAGCAAGGGGTTCCAGGAGAGCGTAGCGGAATTCTACCAGCAGCAGCTGCTCAGCCTGGCTCTGCCAATCATGATTCTGATTGACGGAGAGACTGCAGGTGCCCCGGAACTGCTGGCGGCTAATCTGCGACAACGGGGAAATGCGTTGCTGCTGGGGCAGAAAAGTACCGGCATCCGCGGGGCCGGACAGGAGATCAGCCTGGCTACGGGCATGCGCTTCCGCTGCCCTGCGGCAACGGCCGGGGAGTTTGCCGGGCCTGTGGTCCCGGATGTGGAGCTTTCCGACAGCGATGCATACCAGCGCTTGCCGTATGTCTCTCCCCTCAGTGACCCCTGGTGCCGCCATGCAGCCGGAACTTTGACGATGATCCTGACCCTGGCTGAATGATCCATGTTTGCTTTGCGTAAAATTCTGCTCTGTATTGTCTTGTGCCTGCCGGGCCTGAGCTGGTCACAGAGTGTGGCGCAGCCGAAATTTACGGAAACCGTATCTGCTTTTGCCTTGCGGGTGCGCACAGACGACCTGCATGATACTAAGAATCTGGCAGTGTTGTCAGCTTTGCTGGCCCGTGAGGCTGACCGCCTGCTGCAGCTCCCCGGCAGTGTTCAGCAGACTCTGACTATTCATCTCCTGGAGCAGGATGAGCTGAAGCCATCTGATGCCGAGAATTTATTCCTCTCCCGCCAGGACCGCCCGGTGCAGCTGTTTTTCGCCATCAGCAAGGCAATTATTCAGCGCCGGGTACGGGAATTCCTGCGACGCGACAACCTTAGCCTGGATTCTTCCAACTGGCTGGCGGCTGCACTGTGCAATCGGGTATTTTATGACGGACTGGGGACCCGGACTTTCTTTGTCTCAGATTACCGCATCGCCAGATCGCAGTTCCTGGCCGGGCATTTCCCGCAGATCGAACTGCTGCTGAGCCGGCCCATGCCGGCAGAAGACGGGGCGCTGTTCCGGCTCTATCTGCAGCACTGCGATCTTCTGGTCCGGACCCTCGAAAGCAGCCGGCTTACCTCAGGAGAGTTCTTTCGGCGTCTGTTTGAAATGGAGGCCTACGGCCGGCAAGGATACGAGGCTTTTGAATTCCTGCTTAAACCCGAATGGCATAGCCTTGACCGTACTCTGCAGGACTGGTATGCCCGCAATGTCCTGAATGAAAGCGGCAAGGGCTGGCAGCGGGCAGACTCAGCCGAGGTGGTTGAGCAACTGCAGGAACTGATCACCGTGCCCTTGCTGCAAGCTGGCCGGAGCAATGCCGTGCGGCGGGTGCCCCTGGACCAGATGCCCAGGGTTCTGGAAGATTACCGGATCAATACTCTGGCTCTGACCCTGCTCCAGAACAAAATGCTGAAGCTGCAGATTGCCGCCCCGCCGCTGCTGCAGGAGCCGATCCAGCTGTACGGTGAGGCGCTGCAGCTGCTGAAAAACGATAAAATCCGCAGTTTCAAAAAGAAGTTCCAGGAGGCCCAGCGCTCTTTCCAGGCGGCGCAGTCGCGGCAGGAGAGAATTACTGCATTGCTTGATCAACTGGAAAAAGAACGGCGTCCGGTACTCCAGGATTTCGCTTTATTCCTGCAGGTCGATGACAAATACGAGGCAATCCGCCGCAGCCTGCTGCCCTGAAACCTTATTTGGAAAGATATGCCGCAGTGCCGGATGGGCAGAGATGTCCCTTTTTGCAAGGTTATCTACAACAAGAAAAAAGAAAGATTTCACAGGGGGGCGAGTACAGGTATTGTCTTCCGCCCCGTCCGCTCCGTCCGCTCCGTCCGCCCCGTCCGACCCGTCCGACCCGTCCGACCCGTCCGACCCGTCTGACTTGTCCGACTTGTCCGACTTGTCCGACTTGTCCGACTTGTCCGACCTGTCCGACTTGTCCGACT
>JAAZIZ010000441.1 GCA_012800565.1 Lentisphaerota bacterium | reverse complement strand
TCCCATTGTCCCATCCATACGTCCCATACGTCCCATGCGTCCCATACGTCCCATACATCCCCTGCATTTTCCAGTTGATTTACGAGTATCGTGATGTGGGTATTGTCTGGTTTTTTGGCATTGTTTGAGCGTTATATCTTGCACAAGGCTGGAGCAGGAATTACATTAGCATTTTTCACTTGTTGCGGCATTATGTTTTTGTTGCAGTTAGCAGGAGTCCGGCATGGCCAGTCAGGTCCAGGTATCAATAATCATTCCTGTCTATAATGCAGGTGAGCTGCTGCGCCGTTCGGTGCGTTCGGTTCTGGCTCAGAGTCACCGCGACTGGGAATTGATTTTGGTGAACAATGGTTCCCGTGACCATTCCGGCGACATTTGCCGCGAATATGCGGCAGAGTATCCTGACCGGATCAGGTATCTGGAGCTTGCTCAGGCGGATGTGTCGGTGGCCCGCAATGCCGGGCTGGATATGGCTTGCGGCGAGTGGGTTTATTTTTCCGATGCGGACGATGAGGTGCTGCCTGATGCTTTATCGCATTTGCTGGAACTGGCCCTGCGCAACGATGCAGATATCAGTACTGCGGCTCTGCGCTGTACCTCAAGTGCGACAGAAGATGTGCGCACCAATTTCCCCTTTGCTGACGGCGAGGTGCTTACAGCCGAGGCAATCCGGCAGCGTTGGCTGCGACCGCTGCTGCGCCTGCAACCGAGCAGCGCTGTGGTGCATGGATATCTGCCGATTTCACTGCTCCGGCGCTCGTTGATTGAGGAACAACAGCTGCGTTTCATACCCCGCTTGACAGTAACCCAGGACGAGGCTTTCTTTTTCGAGTTGCTGCCATCGGTCCGTAAAGTCGCGACCTCCACCAAGGTGGTTTATCATTATATCGCCAATCCCAATTCCTCTTGTGCCCGGCATTTCAAAAAGCGCAGCGTGTCTTTTGCCAATCTGGAACGCTGCTGGTATCTGCGCTGGGACTGCCGGTTACGGGTGCTGCGGCGGTATAATCTGACGGCCGTCTTTCCGGGTGCGGAGGCGCTGCTGTACGTGAACCGCGCCTACCATCTGCTGCAGATGCTGTTGAGCGACGAGAAGTTGTCCTGGCGGGAGCGCTGGCAGCGGTGCGGCCAGGCCCTGCAGGAACTGCAGCAGGACGAGGTTTATGGTGTCGGCCTGCAGAACGCATCCCTGAGCCGGGGACAGCGGCTGTTTATGCTGGCGGTGCGCTGGGGCCGGCTGTTCGTAATTCCAGGATGTCTGCTGGCGCGGGTTCTGAAACGCCGACGGCCGCTGAAATAACTGCGTCGTGTTCTCGAACGAGCTTTTGGAGTGAAATTTGAACATTATCGCCGCATAGAAAAACATGTCACAGGGGCCTTTTTTCAGCATTGTGGTTCCCGCCTGCAATGTCGGTGCATATATCGGCGAGTGCTTGCGCTCGCTGCAGGCCCAGACGCATCCTGAATTCGAGGCCCTGATTGTCTGCGAGGAGAGTCGGGATGGCACTCGCGACATAATCAATGCCATGATTTCCGGCGATGCACGCTTCCAGCTGATTGATCAGCCCCGGACCGGCTCAGCCTCGGCCAGCCGGAATTACGGCATCCGGAACGCACAAGGATGCTACCTGCTGTTTGTGGACGGCGATGACTGGATTGAGCCGGATTCTCTGGCGCACTTCCGGCAGGCTCTTGCTGCATCAGGTGAGGTGGATATCCTGCTGGCAGATGCGCGCTATTATCTGGACCGCGGGGATGGCCCGCAGCTGTTGCGGGAATGGCATCACCAAGTGCCGTTGCAGCAGGTGCTGACAGGGCCGGAAATGCTGGCAAAACAGCTGCAGGGGGAATTCGGCACCGCGACCTGGCGCCGCATCTATCGCCGGGAATTTTTGCAATCGCAGCAGCTTTATCAGGTCATAGGCCGGCGGCATCAGGATGACGAGTGGGCATACCGGGTGTTTTTGGCTGCAGCCCGGACTTGGGCTATAGATTTCTGCTACTATAATTACCGCAAGCGCCCCGATTCGGTGACCACCACCGCCAACCTGGAGACTTTCCGCGATTATACTGACAACTTGATTTCTTTCTTCCGCTACTGGCGGGAGAATCGCAACCACATTCCGGTGCCGGTGCAGCCTCTGCTGGCATCCTGGTTCATCGGACAGATGTTCCGCTTTTTCATTCCCCATTTCTGCCGCCTGTATCAGCGTTCTTTCCGGTATCAGGAATTTGCCCGGATGATGCAGGATGAAGCAGGCGGCTATCAGGTTTACCGGGAGTTGGCGAAGATGGCCAGCCGCAGGAGCTTGCGCGTTCTCCGGCCGGTGCTTGCCCTGGCCCGCCGGCGCAGGTTGTTCCCGCTGGCGGAGTTCCTGTATGGTCGCCTGTGGTGGTACCTGATCATGGCCAGAAAGAGACTCCGCACACCTCGCCAGTGATGCTGTCTCAGCCGGCAATTTTTGCCAGGGAAGTGTTGTTTGATGAAGATGCCGATCATAAAAAATACCGTTACCAACTATATCCGCTCAGCCGTGCTGCTGTTCGAGGGGGTGCTGGTAGCCCGCTGGATTATCGCTTTTCTGGGCAAGGAGAGTTATGGTTTATGGACTCTGCTCTGGAGTCTGTTCGCCTACGCCCTGTTGCTGGAATTCGGCTGCGGGGTGGCGGCTCAGAAATACACCGCCAATGGCCTGTACCGGCAGGACCCCGGACGATACAGCCGGATGATCTCCACCATCTTCACTTTCCACTGTCTGATCGCGGTGCTGCTTGGGCTGATTACTTATGCCTGCTCCTTTTTTCTGGGGAGCATCACGAGGATCACGGACCCCGAGAAACTGCTCTATGCGAAAAACTGCTTTTATGCTTTCGGGCTTAGTGCGGTGCTGCTCTTTCCACTCGGAATATTCCAGGAAATACTGGTCGGGCTGCAGAAAATCTACTGGCGGAATTTTATTGTCATTGCCTGCAAATTGCTGGAATTAGCCGGCATGCTGCTGATTTTCCGGATTTATGATGATTTGTTACCGGTGGTGGTGTACACCATGGCCCTGGCGGTGCTCAGTTATCTGGTCATGGGGGCCTGCGTGATGTATCTCCTGCCCACCTTGCGCCTGCGCTTGCAACTCGACTGGGAGATAATGAAAGAAATCGCCGGCTTCAGCGGTTTCGTCTATCTGAGCATGATCGGGCGGCTCATCCTGAACAAATCAAGCCGGCTTCTGATCAGTATCTTCTGTGGCCTGGAGAGCGTAGGTATATTTCAGTTGTCGAGCAAAGCGGCCGATTTGTGCATGCAGGGCGTGAGCCAGTATCAGGAGAACATCTCTCCGATTACCGGTGCGCTGCATCAACGCGGGCGGCATCTCATGCTGGGGCGGATTATCATAGGGGCGATGCGCTGGAACAGCTTTGCCGCCTGTGCGTTGATGCTGCCGGCAGGATTGCTGATAGACCCGATCATGATGGTCCTGTTCGAGGTCTCGGACCCTTTTATCAACTATCTGTCCCGTCTGTTCCTGTTTTCGATGTATCTGTCGGCAGTATTGCGTAATATCCCGCACAGCTATTTCATAATGTCGGAGCGGCACCGTTTTGCTTCCTGGATCATCATGGTGGAAGCGTTGGCTAATCTGATCCTGAACATTGTGCTGCTTTGGTTGGGTGCGAAGGTGGATATCGTGATCTGGAACAGTCTGCTGATCAAAATCGGGCTGTGTGTGGTGGTCATCATCCCGTATCTGCTTAAATGCCTGCGGATATCACTGGCCGGTTTCCTGCTGCAGGTCCTGGTGCAGCCAATGCTCGCCGGACTGCCGGTGCTGCTCTATATCCTGCTGCTGCAGCGCTATACCGCCTGGACCGGATGGACAATGCTGCTGGTCGGCGGCGGCGGTTCGCTAATCATTTACCTGGCCGGCATGGTCTGTTTACTGCCCAAAGCCGTAGTGCATAAATACCGCCGGAAGATTGCCAAACTGCTGCAGTTGCCCTGACCGGCCCCGGGCACGGATATTCCTGCCCCGGCAGGGTGAATTATAGAGCGTATGCGCTGTTGCGGCGTGCCGGTTTATCGGATAGGCGCGGAGGTGGTGGGCGTATAGCTGTCCCAGTAGGTGGGGTTCCAGAATACGGAAGTCCAGGCTGAGGTATGATAGCCGGGATTGCCCGAGACAGCAACCGGAATTGCCCGCAGACTGCTGACATGTCCATCAATGAAGACCGTATTCTGCTTGCCGTTATGCCAATAAAAGAAAGTCTGACCGGCTAGATCACCGTTAAAGGTGGCGGAGTAATGTCCCTCGGTGCCCAGGCAGGTGCGGTCGGGGGT